>NZ_CATKQM010000011.1:0-134944 GCF_949768225.1 Pseudomonas sp. IT-P44
GCCGACGTCGGGCTTCCAGATCAGTTCCAGGTTCACCTGGTCGGTCCAGCTGTCGAGCTGTTCTGGCTCGACCAGGCGGCGCTCGATCAGGTAGGTGGTGAGGGCGCGGAGTTTGATCACAGGAGCGCCGCCGTAATGCGGCCACGGCCTTGCAGCGAGCGAACAGCCTGCTGGCTGAATTCAAGGAACGTCTCGCCACGCTCCGGCAGATCTTTGCCGGTGTTTTCCGCGCTTTCACGGCGGGTGACGGTGGCGAACTGGGTCAGCAGGCTGGCCTTGGCGCGGCAGTAGACGGCGCGCTTGTACGTCGCTACGTGAAATGTGCGCTCGGGCAGCACCGTAGTGTCCGCAGATTCCACGGTGGTGACGCCCACGTTCTGCCATTGGCTTTTGCGCCTGGCCAGATCGCGATTGACCTCGGTCATTGCGGTGATCAGTTCAGCGGCCAGCATGTCGACCAGGTACTCCGCCGGCAGGCGGTAACCCTTCTGGAGCTCGGCCACGGAGAGGTCCGGCCAGAAGCCGTCGTTCTCGATCGCCTGTTCCACAAAGGTCGTGGGTTTCCCGGAAAAGCTCATTGCTGGGCACTCGAATAGGGGCGGGAAAACTGCTTCAGTGGGTCAGGGCCATAAATGGTTGGCTCACATCCACAGTTTCTCGCCGGGGGGGGGTAGTCGGGTTATTCGGCGGCTTGGGTAGCCAGTTCTTTTGCCAGGGCCTTGCGAGCGCCCTCCAGGCGTGTGCCCACACCAACAGCGGCGTGCAGCTCAGTGGCGCGTTCAAAGTGCGTGATGGCCTTCGTCCACTCCCTGGCGTCCAGGGCGCGAATCCCAAGCAGCTTGTGGTACTTGGCCGGGATCTGCTCCGTGAGCTGCCATTCGCCATCGACACGCGGCAACAGGTCGGACACATACGGCTCCGGACTGCGACCGGCCTTCTGCTCACCCTCGGCCCACTCAATCACCGCATCGGCGACAAAGGTCGGCACATCGCGCTTGAAGCGCTCCGGCATTGGCTGGTCTTGCTCCATGGCGAAGTTCGCCAGGTCCAGGCCCGCTTCGAATTGCACCGTGTCGAACAGCCAGACCAGGACCTGCATCACCACCGAGTTCGGGAAACTCAATCCGGAATCGCGGTAGCGCTGCACGTAGTCCAAGTACTTGGGCAGCAGCTCGTCACGCTTGAGCTGCTGACGCAGTTCGCGGCTGTTGATCGCACTGACGCGTTCCAGGTCCTGCGCCAATGCGTCTTCCATCAGCTTCAGATGTTTCTTGGCGTTGGCTGGGCTGGACAGCGCGGTGGCGGATGAATACACCACCGCTTCGGCACCGGCGCGTGCAGCAGCTGCAGGGCCTTCGGCTTGAACGCGGCGCTTGTGCGCCAGTGCCAGGCTCATCAGACCAACTCCACGTTTTCAGCGGCCGCGAATTTCTCCAACTGCTCGATCACGTAGCCTTCGTTGCGGCCGTTGTAATCTTCGACGCGGGAGCGTTTCGGGTTCTCGATCAGGTGACGACGCCAGCTGCTGTCCTGGAAGTAAATCGACAGGTTGTCCCAGCTGGTGACGACCACGGCGTTGACCGGGAAGTGCGGGACGGTGAAAGTCGGCAGACCGCCGTAGGTCGCAATCACCTGGGCGCTTTCGATGCGTTCCTTCTCGGTCGGTTTGCCCGCCTGGTTGGAATACAACTTGGCCTTGTCAGCGGCCAGCAGATCACTGCCGACAATCGCCACCAGGTCGCCACCATCACGGAACACTGAGCTGATCATCTGCTTGGTGTCGTGCACTAAGGCGTCGAGGTTTTCGTAATCGCCGCCGGCACCGAGTTTGATTTTCCCAGCCGTTGCACCTTCGTGCAGGACCTGCTCGGGGATCTGCTCGCGGGCCAATTGCAGCCAACCCTTGTTCACGTCCTGCAACATCGGGTAGGTGGCCAGATTGGTCTGCGCTGCAGCGTGAGTGCCGTGCCAGCCAATCATGATGCGATCCAGGGCGATCTGTTTCTGCACGGCTGCCGAGTAGCGATCGGCGAAGTCCGGGAACTTGGCCCAGCTGTCGATCTTGGCGAACGGCAGACCGACGTCCGACTCGGTGGCGAACAGCTCGTAGCCCTCGCCATTCAGGTCGGAAACATCCTTGGCTTCGCGATCGGTGGTCTTGGTGTTGGTGCGACTGGTCACCGGACCATTCACGCCGAACATGACCTTCTCGCCCTTGATTTCAGTGACCGGAACGACGTTGATGCGCTCGAGGAAGTCCGCACGCTCGGTGATCTTGTCGTTCAGTTCCTGGGCGATACTCGGCTCGACGTTGAACTGACGAGTCACGTCGACGCCATAGGTCTCGCCGATCGCCAAACACAGGGCGGAGTATTGCAACAGAGCGCGGTTGGACAGGGATTTCTGGCTCATATCACAGCACCCGCTTTTTGTTGCCGGCAGGGCCGGTTACGGGTGGAACCTGTCGAGTGGTGACGGTGTTGAACGCCTTGCTCAGCAGTTTCTCGATGTTGGCCAAACGCTTTTCAGCGTTGCCATTACGAGCGAACTCACGATCAGCGGCTGCCTGCTCGACGATGCCGGAAACAGCGGTTTCCACATCGCTGACTTCGTCAACGATGGGATCCACTACCTCTTCGGTGACGGGTTCGATCACGGTCTGAATGCCTGCAGCAACAAGCAACAGCTGCTCCAGCAGTGCCTTCAGCGCCTTGGCTGTAGCTTCATCCATTGGGGGTTTGCTCTCGGTTGGGGTTTGCGGGGATGCGGGGGTTTCTTCGGCGCCGAAGCACTTGAGCAGCCCCGCGAACAACGCGACAAACTTGTTCAGTTCGCCTTGCGGCGGCTCGTCGCGCAGGGGACCAAGCTCGTGGGAGGCGGCGAAGTACGCGGCCTTACTGGTCTTGTTCGAAAAGTAGAGTTCTTGAGTGCCCAGACTGGCCGGTTGATCGGTGACGCCCAGGCCGGTCAGGTAGGCCTTGCCGGTGTTCGCGAAGTTCGGTGTGATCTCGATACTGGTGAACAGCTTTTCGCCCTGGTCGTTTAGCCACAGCAATTTGTTGTTGGGCTTCAATTGGGCCTCGAGGGCAATCTGCCCCGGGGCCAGATCGTCGCCCTCTTCCACCAGGCGCACGGCGAACACGGTGCCGTGCGAACCCGGCCAGCGTTCGTGGTCACACCAGATCACGGCGGTATACAGAGATGGTTTGTAGGTCTCAGCGATATCACGCAGTTCCTGGGGAAGGATCTCGCGGCCATCTACGGTCGGGCCGCTGGTGGCGACACGTTTCCAGAACGAAACAAGGGAACGGGGCATGGGCAATAACTGCGCTCAATCGGTGATTTGAGCCGCCAAGATATGCACCGGCCGACCACCAAACAAACGGTTAACTTTTGAGTTGGTCCTATTTCGCTGATCTAGGTGAATCACGGATTTTAACCCCGCGTTTCCCGCGTTTTCGCCGCATAGACTGCGGCCATGCCATACGCCCCCGAACTTAAAGAAGCCGCCAAACGCCTCTATTTACGCCGCTGCAAGCCGCGTGAAATTCAGGCGCAACTGTCCTTGCCCAACATCCGGATCGTTTACTACTGGATCCGCCAGGGTGAGTGGGACGACATGCTGTCGGATGAAGAACCGCTGACCGCCGTCGGCCGGCGAATCACCTTGCTCCTGGACAAAGCCACGTCGCTGACCAAGGCCGACCTGGACGAGCTCGACCGATTGACCACCGTTCGCGAACGGCTGCTGAAGCAATCGGCGAAACCGGCACCGGCGCCGATCGGAGAGCCGCCGGCGGACGATGGCCAGCGCCGCGACACTCAACGCAGTGACCGTCGGGACCGGGGCGATCGCTGTGACAAAGGCGGGAAGAAACGCGAGAAGAAAGCCAAAAACGAAGTTGGCGAACTGACGGAAGTCGACTTTCTCGACAAGTTCATCAGCAAGATGTACGGCTACCAGAAAGAACTGTTTGCCGCCAAACAGAACCCGCTGACGGCGCGGATCCGCAACATCCTCAAGAGCCGTCAGGTAGGCCTGACCTACTACTTCGCCGGCGAAGCGTTCATGGACGCAGTGCTCACCGGTGACAACCAGATTTTCCTGTCGGCCAGCCGCGCCCAGTCGGAGATTTTCCGCAGTTACATCGTGTCGTTCGCCCAGGAGTGGTTCGGCCTTGAGCTGACCGGCAACCCGATCGTGCTAAGCAAAGACGGCAAGCCGTGGGCCGAGCTGCGCTTTCTCAGCACCAACAGCAGCACCGCCCAGGGCCACCATGGCCACGTCTACGTCGACGAATACTTCTGGATCCGCGATTTCGAGAAACTGAACACCGTCGCCAGTGCGATGGCCACCCACAAGAAGTGGCGCAAGACCTACTTTTCCACACCGAGCGCGGTGTCGCACCAGGCCTATCCGTTCTGGACCGGCGAGAAATTCCGCAACAGCAAACGCAAAAACGCCAAGGATCCGTGGCCCAGCGAAACCCAAGCCGCGGCTGGCACGCTGTGTCCGGACGGGCAGTGGCGCAAGGTCATCACCATCCTCGACGCCATTGCCGGCGGCTGCGATCTGTTCGACCTCGAGCAGCTGCAGCTGGAGTACGACGAGGACAAATTTCAGCAGCTGTTCATGTGCAAGTTCATCGACAGCACACAAAGCGCCTTCTCCCTGGTCGACCTCGAGCGCTGCTATTCCGACTTGTCGCTGTGGACCGATTACGACCCCGACGATCCGCGCCCATTCGGCAACAGCCCGGTGTGGATTGGCTACGACCCGAGCCGCACCCGCGACGATGCCAGCTGCGTGGTTATCGCCCCGCCGCTCGAGGACGGCGGCAAGTTCCGGATCCTGGAGAAACACAGCTGGCGAGGGCAGTCGTTCAAGTACCAGGCCGACCAGGTCAAGAAACTCACAGAGCGCTTCAACGTCCAGCACATCGGCATCGATACCACCGGCATCGGTTACGGCGTGTTCGACCTGGTGCGCGATTTCTACCCGCGTGCGACCTCGATCCACTACAGCCTCGAAACCAAAAACACCCTGGTGCTCAAGGCACAGGACACGATTCAGGGCAGCCGGATCGAGTGGGATGCCGGCTGGAACGACATCGCTCAGGCGTTCCTGACGATCAAGCGCGGTACCACCGGCGGTGGCCAGGTCACATACAGCGCATCGCGCACCGACGCCTCCGGTCACGCCGATATCGCCTGGGCGATCATGCACGCCCTGGCCCACGAACCACTCAACACCAACAAACAGCGGCGCAGCCGCTACACACTCAGCGGACCAAGCACCCATGGGCAAACCAGCAAAAAACCAACCGCAAAAACCAGTACCAGGTCCGATGCGGGCATTTTCATTCGGTGCGCCGGAACAGGTCCTGACCGAGAACATCGGGCATTACCTGGGCGTGTTCGCCACGCACGACGGCAAGACCTACACGCCGCCGGTGTCGCGCCAAGGCTTGGCCAAGCTGCTGCGCGCCAACGCTCACCACGGCGCCATTCCGGGGTTCAAGCGCAATCTGTTGCTGCGTGAGTTCATCGCCTCCGAGGGATGTTCAGTTCAGACCATGAGCCGCGCCGGTTTGGATTTCATGGTGTTCGGCGAGGCGTACTTTTTGCGCAACCGAAACGCTTTCGGCCAGGTGCTACAAATGGATCATCTGCCGACGATCAACATGCGGGTCAGGGTTGGTGGTGGTTTTGTAATGCTGTTGCCGGACGGCAAGGAGGTGGAGTTCGAAGAGGATGAAGTCGAGCACGTCATGAACTACGACGTGGAGCAAAACATTTACGGCGTGCCCGACTACCTGGGCGGCATGCAGGCGCTGTTGCTCAATGAGGCCGCGACCCTCTTCCGCCGTCGCTACTACAGCAACGGCGCGCACGCCGGTTACATCTTCTACACCAACGACCCGAACCTGACCGAAGAAGACGAAGAGTCCCTGCGCGATCAGATCAGCGCGAGCAAGGGTGTGGGTAACTTCCGCTCGATGTTCGTGAATATCCCGGGCGGCGCCGAGAAGGCGATTCAGATCATCCCCGTGGGGGATTTCCAAGCCAAGGATGAACTGGAGAAGGTCAAGAACATCACCCGCAACGACGTGATCGCCGCTTGGCGAATGAACCCCGCGCTGGCCGGCATCATCCCGGAAAACAGCGCCGGCTTTGGCGACATCGAAAAAATAGATCGCGTGTACACCAGCAACGAGATCCGGCCGATCTGTCAGCTGTTCAACCAGTTGAATGACACGCTACGCGAAGACAGGCGATTCACCTGGAAGGAACCAAAAGAGGCAGTTGATTCCACTACATCCAGTGCATAGCTAAGAGATTGCCACTACATATTGTGGCAATATAGTGGCTATTGGCTGCCCTGGGGAGGGACACAATGCGAGTTGAATGCAAATGCGGACACAGAGGGCGGATCGCCTCGAGAGAGAAGCTATCCACGGATTTCGCGAAGCTGTATTGCCAGTGCCTGGACGCAAAGTGCGGGCACACATGGGTGGCGAATCTGACGTTTTCGCACACCTTGAGCCCATCGGCCCAGTCATTCGAAAGGATGTTGTTCGACCGATTGAGGGATATGCCCAGGGCAAAACAGCGTGAGCTATTCGAGCAAATGGGGTCGCAAGCGGTGGCATAAATCGCCGACCCAACAGTGCCGGCGATCAGGTCCATCAGCTGCCGATCGGGTCTTCTGGGGTAGTGGCGAGGACTTCGGACAGCCGCCGTAGTTGAAGTTGCTCCTGCTCATTCAACAAGCGGTACAGACGGATGAGGCGACGTTCAATTTTAGTCAGGCCGAGCCATTCAAATTCCGGGGTTCCAACGAAGACACGTTCGTTGTTCGTGCGATCCAACATGCTTACTACTCCATAAAGTGCATTGCTGAATCGACGTTATCGGGGCGGGAATTGGCTTTAGAACGGGGGGGCGACAAATGTCGTACATGCTTTGTTACAAGTTAAGTCCGCGACCGGGCGGCGTCGTCTGCCATGGCTTTCAGGAATCGGCTGATGGCTTCTTGGTCGAACGGCGTGATGCTTCTGTACTGCATCACAAGCCGATTCTCGACCTCGGAAAGTGCGTCATGCGACATGGTCGTTCGCACGCCGTTGAGAATGTAAGGAATGTCGAACCCGATCTGAGTCGCGGCCTTACTCAAGTAGGACGCCGTCGCATCGCTGGTGCCCGCTTCATAGTTTGCTTGCGTTCGTTTGGCAATTCCGAGTGCTTCAGCCACCTGGTTCTGCGTCATGCCGTGACGCTTCCGCTCTTCTTGCAGCCGAGAACCTATATCTTCAGAAAGATGCAAAATTATTCATCCAGGTCATTTACAAATGCACAGAAGTGCATCATTGTGCATTCCACACCACATGAAATTGCACGGAATTGCACTATGCCCAACACATGCATCACTGAGCAAGCCCGCAAAAAAGCACGTGAAGCCCTGGAGAAGCGCGGTCAATCCGCGAAAGACTTTGCTGAATTGCATGATCTGAACCCCAGCACCGTATACGCGGTGCTGAGTGGCCAGAGTCATTGTCGCCGTGGGGAGGCACATCGCGCCGCCGTATTACTCGGCATCAAAGACGGCGTGATCGAACAGTAATGGCACCGGCCCACAGGGAAAAGCAGAACATGAAAAGCTCAGTTCTAAAGACTCGGCGTCAGGTAGTCAGCGCAATCATCTGCGCCTACCCAGGCGGGCGCGAATGTGCGGCAGCTCGCATTGGTCTGTCACTCAAGAAATTTGATAACCACGCCTATGAGAACAACAACAGCCGCCCCCTGACTGACGCCCAGCTCTACCAGCTGGAACAGGAAGCCGGCACTCAGCATTTACCCAACTACGTGGCGGCGATGTATGACGGATTGTTCGTTTCGGTCGCAGATCCAGAGACATTGGACAATGTCGAGATGTACTCCCTTTCTGTGCAGGTTGCGGCTAAGCGCGGATGCGTTGACCAAGAAATTGCAAAGGCATTAGCGGACGGTTGCATTTCAGAAACCGAAGCAGAACACATCCTCAATGCCCACAACCTTCACATGGCTGCACGTCACGCCGAAGTGCTGGCTGCCATAGACCTGTACCGCAATAAATCGGGGGGTGCTCAATGAGCAACGTTTCCACAGATATGGACTATCAGGACACCATTCGCGCAGCAGCGCTGGCGTTCCTCGAACGTCACCAGGGCGAGCACCTAGGCGATCTGGGGCAGTTTCTTTCCCGAACAGTCAATCATTTGGTCGAAAGCCTCGAAGTCAAAGAGTCGCTCGCTACGCACCTGGTCCACCATGCCTACAGCGACCTTATGACGATAAACACACGCCAACAGATCGACCTGCAGGCGAGCTCGGACTACACCGTTGTGATCACTGACCCCATTCGCGGTTGCACCTGGTCAGTGCCTGCCTACTTGATCTACGAACACCTGATTGCTGCCGGCCACGGCAGACGCATCACCCTCGCTACCTAACACCCCTTTACCAACGTCCCGAGCCCTACACGCCCGTGGGTTTGGGTGAGCTTTGCCTGATACCGAGGTTTGACTATGGGAAACGCCGTAATTGTCACCACTCAAATGCCTCCGGCCCACGCCGAAGCGCTACTGGCTGCCATACGTGCTCAGTACCTGATGAGCCTGAACGAACATTGGTACGCAGATGAATATCGCTACGTCCCTCAGATCGCACGACACAAATCGATCCTCGAAAAATCCCCGGTGATGGCAGCCCAGAAAAGCCTGATGGCCGCCCTATCCCTCAGCCTTAAAGCAGTGAAACAACTATGAGAGACGATCTGCGAAACGATGTCCTGCAGCGCCTCGAGTCCGATTACGGCTTGAAGCATCGCCCAAGCACCGACTACATGCGCGGCGGGACTTGCCCGAAGTGCAACCAAAAAACGCTATTTACACGACACACAGCACCTTGGCTGGTGATCTGCGGCCGCCCTGAAAAGTGCGCCCACACGCTGCATGTGAAAGAAATTTATGAGGATTTGTTCGAGGACTGGAGCAAGCGCGCACCTGCGACAGAGAGCGCCCCTACAGCAACTGCCCGGGCATACATGGAGTTCGCCCGTGGTTTTGACATCGGCCTAGTTGCCGGCTGGTTTACCCAGGAAACCTACTACTCCCGCGAACTCGACGCTGCCAGCGCTACCGTTCGCTTCGCCCTGGATAAAGGCGGGTACTGGGAACGCCTGATAGACAAGCCAGCGCGCTTCGGAAAACAGAAGGCCCGTTTCAAATCCGGCGACAGCTACAAAGGCGTTTGGTGGTGCCCACCCTGCGTTGACGTGCTCGAGGTAAAAGAACTGTGGATAGTTGAGGGGATCTTTGACGCGATCGCTTTGGTGCATCACGACATTTCCGCCGTGTCGGCTATGTCATCCAATGCTTTCCCAGAGGCGTCACTGAAAGCGCTGTTGCGCGATCGGGCAGACGACTTGCCCAAGTTGGTATGGGCGCTCGACAACGAGCCAGGCGCACAGCTCTACACCCGCAAGTGGGTAAAGATGGCTCGCGAACTGGGCTTTATTTGCGAGGCTGCGCAGATCCCACAGCGCGATGGGCGCAAGGTCGACTGGAACGATCTACATCAGCGCTGGGCTTTTCTCGACATCGATAAGCGAGCCGACCAGGTAGCAAGCGACATCAAAGCCGCTCGACACGAAGGTGCGCTGCTCATCGCTGAGAGCGCTGCCGAAAAAGCTCTGCTCATGTACGACTGGCAGGAACGTAGCGAGTTTTACTTGCGGTTCAACAGTCGCCTTTACTGGTTCAAGTTGGACATGGAGAAGTTCAACCGGGCCGTCCAGGAACTGGAAGGCGATGATGAGAGCGAAGATCAGCTTCTGAACAAAAAGCAGATCCGTGGAAAGGCCCTGCAGCAGTCCGGCATGGTAATCGAGATCGCGAACTGCTTTCCCCAGGCCCTCTATTACCAACGAAACGAGATCACCGACGAGTCCTGGTACTACGTACGTGTCGACTTCCCGCACGACGGCGGTAGCGTCAAAAACACCTTCACCAGTGGCCAGCTCACTGCAGCCAGCGAGTTCAAAAAACGACTGCTCGGTATGGCCGCAGGCGCCATGTACACCGGCAGCGGTCAGCAGTTGGACAAGATCATGAAAGATCAACTGTTCGGCCTTAAAACGGTTTCGACGATCGACTACATCGGCTACAGCAAGGAGAACCATTGCTACCTCTATAGCGACGTGGCCATCAAGGACGGCAACGTCTACCCAATCAACAACGAGGACTATTTTGAGTTCGGCAAGCTGCGCCTAAAGTCACTGCAGAAAGGCGTCAACGTGAAGGTGCAGCGCGACAACAAAAACTACAACGAAGAATGGTTACGTCTGTTGTGGATCTGCTTCGGTACCAATGGCACCACAGCCCTGCTGTTTTTCTTTGGCTCATTGTTCTGCGAACAGATCCGCACCCGATTCGAGTCATTCCCGTTTATGGAACTCACCGGACAGGCCGGTGCAGGCAAAACAACTCTACTCAAGCTGCTTTGGAAGCTGCTCGGCCGCCCGGGTTATGAAGGCTTCGACCCAATGAAATCGACCAAAGCAGGCCGCTCACGGTTGATGGGGCAGGTATCTGGCATGCCCGTCATCTTTCTTGAGTCCGATCGGAAAGACGACGACAAAAACCACGTGAAAGCTTTTGATTGGACCGAGCTGAAAGACTTCTACGGCGGTGGCACGTTGGCTACCAAAGGCATGAAAACCGCCGGCAATGAGACTTATGAACCGCCGTTTCGGGGCACGATCGCCATCAGTCAGAACGCCGCGGTGGTCTCCGAAGAAGCCATCATGACCCGTATCACCAAGCTGCATTTCGTTCGACCGACTGTCACGCCAGAGAGCCGTGCAGCCGCTGAACAACTGACGGCCTTGGACGGCTCGATTCTTAGCCATTTCCTACTGAAATCACTGCGCAAAGAGGCAGCGATAATGGAGATGTTTGGGCAAAAGATGCCTGGGCACGAAACCACACTGCAGCGTTTGAACACCCATTGTTTTGCATGCGGCACGCCGTTTACTGCCGACAGCAGCTGCAGTAAGTGCAAGAACGAACTGCGCGGTTCAATCCGCGTAGAACGGATCATCAAGAACCATGCTCAGTTGTTAAGCCTGCTGGACAGCATCCAACTGGTGTTAACGCTCAGTGACGCCCAGGTGACAGCGACGCGCCGACAAATTATTGAAATGGCGCTTGAGCGGCAGAGCACGACAAGTGCAGATCATTCCGACGTGGCGGAGTTCTGGCAGGTCTACGAATACCTCGAGTCGATCTATGACGACCCGATGGTCAATCACAGCAAGAACAAAGATGTGATTGCTATCAACCTCAACGAGTTTGCAGAGCGGGCCGCTGAACACCGTCAAAAGCTGGCCGACGTCTCGCGCCTTAAAGACTTGCTCAAAGAATCCCGCAGCCGTCCCTACCTCGACTACAAGGCCGTGGATAGCGCCGTGCGCTCAGCCCAGGCCATTCGCAATTCATCAGTAGTCCGATGCCCAACGGTGAAGTGCTGGATCTTCAAAGCCTAATCAGGAGCGATCAAATGCAAATTCAAGTGATCACCAGTTCACACACCGGAGCTTCCCCAGATCTGATCGGCTTCGTGGTGGCAGGACTTAAGGAAACCGCCGACGGCCTCCCGATCGTACACGCCGACGCCTACGCCACCGATGGCCTGCTGGGGATTTTGGAAGTACGAGCTGCTCGAGGCGAGCGCGAGATTCTTGTCATCGGCTGTTCACGTGACCAGGTGCAAGCCGTCCTGGAGTGGAATTCCTGCGACGACGAAGGGGAGTTTGAAGATTTGGTAATTCACCTGGTGCGCAAGGCTTGAGGCGAACCACCGGTAGTTGACGCCGGCGAACGCCGGTAAACGAAGGATGTCGAGGAGTTCGTACCTCCCCGACACCAACCACCACAGAGGGCAACACGATGAAAGCGATACACCAAAGCAGTAGCGGTCCAAAGGCTACCACATCGACCAATGACGGCGCTCAGGCGGCGCGGCATCTGATGGCCATCCGGATCGTCGGAACAGCGCTGTTTGATTACCAGGTGTGCAAGACACCTGATGCGCGGATCCGCCTTGAGTCGCTGGCCACCATGGCACAAGCCCAAGGGGATCTGACCGACGTTGAAGCGCTTGTCGTCGCCCAAGCGCTCGCCATTCCCACCAAATCTATCCAGCAACTGCAGGGCCGAAATCATGTCTGAGCAAACTAATATCAAGCGCTTCAAAGTGAGCGAATCCTGGAAAGACTTCGAGGTGCTGCTCGAGGTCAATCTCGATGTGCTCACGTCTGAGCGGGCAACAATGATCAACCACTACTTTTCCGACAATCAAACTCGATTGATAGATGAAAACGACGATGTTGTGCGCGTCGCGATCAGACTCGCCGGCTCTACCATAATTAGGGCCATGCTCGAACAAGGCGGTGCAGGGTTCACTCCCACTTTCAAAAATGTGTTTGGCGATAACCCAGGATCCAGTTGGACCCGTGACCTACACAGCGCAGAGGGTTTTGGCGGCTGCGAAGCGGACGAGCAGCCATATGGCTGGTGCGGTATGCGGGTGATCGGCGCCCAGGTCGACGTGCCGGGCTACTTCGACGTCGATCTGGTGGAGGCTTAACCTATGGAAATCAAAACGATCGACTGGAACGAAGCGTCAAAGCGTGGATTGATTGTGCGTATTAACAGCGAAATTCTGCACCCGCTTGGCCTGGCTATGTGCCGCAATGTGGAGGATGGAACATCGCCCCATCTGCTGGTATCAGATGATGGTGTTTGGGTGTATGAGCATCCCGCGCCGGTGGCGATCGATGAAACGGCTGAGTTTCTCAAAGCGTGGCCAGAGATCAGTAAACACGGTATTGATAATGGATGGCGCGGTGTCGCAAGTGCTGCATGGAAGGCACGCGCAGCGCTCTCAGGAGGGAAATATGCTGGGTAAGTTGGATCGTTTCATGCGTGAAAGGGACGTTATCGAAGTCACGTCTCTTTCACACTCCACCATCTGGCGTGCCATGAAGGATGGGCGGTTCCCCCGACCTGTTCTGATATCCCCCGGCCGCGTCGGGTGGCGGGAGTCTGCAATTATCGCCTGGCAGAACAACCCTGCAGGATGGAGAGCCAAAGAGGCCGCGTAAGCGGCCTCACTCCGTTGCAACGATGTTCTTCTGCAACCACAACGACCAACGCTGCAGGCCTCGCTGCTTTTCTTTGAAGTAATCGTATCGGTCGTAGTGTTTGGACGACACATCATTAAAGGCGTGGCCCTGGATCCGATCGCGCAACTCCTTTTCCAGGCCCGCTACTCCCATCAGCGTTTTACAGGTCCGTCGAACATCGCGGAGTGTGAACGGCCCGTCGAACAGCTTTGTATGTCGGCTGTAAAGCTTGGTCACCGCCCTGGACAAAGACTGAGTGTGCAGCGGCTTGTCTTCCATCTTCCCCATGAACCGATAGGCGCTCGTTTCGCTGATCTCATCCAGCGTCTTCAGGCTTTGCCGCATCAGTCTGTTGTAAGGCACCGCGTGCAAAATCCGCTCACCGTCGACGCCCTTGAGATTACGGATAACCAGGTGATCGTCGAAGTACTGCTTGCGCGTGGTGCCCAGGAGTTGCTGGGGGCGCTGACCACCCGATGCGATCAGGAACTTGATCAGTTCAGACGTCACCAGTGAAAGCTGCTCTGGGAGAAGGTTCCATAGCGACTTGAGCTCAGCAACGGACAACGCCCGGTTACCTGGTTGTTCCCAATCGGCCTGTACAGGGATGCTGGCCACCGGATTGCTCAGCAGTCCGAACTGAACCTTGTTCTGCAGATAGTTACGCGGGTTGTGCTCTTGCTCCAAACCCAGCTGGAACGCTGCGTGCAGTTGCGATCGCACGCGGTTGCAGTAGGTGGTTATGCCGTTGTCGATCATCCGCGCAATAACAGTGCGGATCTCGACCGGTCCAATCATCGCTACCGGGCGCTGGGTCATTTGCGGAAAAGGTTTAGTCACATAGCGCTCAAACGAACTTTTGACGTCTTCGACCGATGCGGCATTTTCAGCGCGAAGCTTTGCGATGTAGTTGTCCATGAGCTGCTGGAACGTGCCCGCTGAAATCACCAGTTCCTTTTCTTCACGGCAACTGTCCCGGGCAACGGTCAGGCTCAAGGCTGGCCAAGTGCCTAGCTTCGTGAGTTTCTTCTTCCCACCAACGAAGCGCTGGAAATAGAACTCCTTTGTCCCGTTCGGACGAATCTTGAGTAGCAGTACGCCCTCTCCCCTCGCACTGCGCCCGTCCGACATGACGTATGGCTTTTCCCGTGGCTGCAGCGCCCGTATCTGCTTATCCGTGAGCATAGGTGTCTCGTCCTGGCAGTTGGTGACAGTTCGTGGTGACAGTTAGCCGGAACTACTGTGGCCCGAGCTGAACGAGCACTGAATGCCCCACCACGCTGAAAGGCGCGATTCTACTGGGCTTAGGGGGGTTAATGATATTCCCCGGCAGATGATGGCATTACGCCAATAATAGTTTCCCAAGCTGATAACGAGGGTTCGATTCCCTTCACCCGCTCCAATCGAATTTTGTCTCACGTTGAGTTTTTGACGGGGGATGCAGGAACACAAAAAACCGGTCCAAGTGACCGGTTTTTTTGTGCCCTGAATATGGAGTCCCGCAAGGCCAGCCGCCCCGATGCCCCTACCCTGCCCGCACGCCATGCGGTGCTATACTTTTTCATGGCTTGAACGAAGCGCAAGCGTTGCCCACGGGTACCGATACCGACTGCAAATTCCGGCAAACAGCTGCAAGACAGAGGAGGTCTACGGCAAGCACGGGATGGGAGGTGTGGCATGAATCGACACTATTACATCAGTGACAATCTCGACGACCTTGAAGCCGTTGAAAATGAACTGGAAGCCAACGGCATCAACTCCGAACAAATCCATGTGCTCAGCGAACATGTGGCTGATGTTGAACAACATCACCTGCACGAGATCAACTCGCTGATGGAGCAGGATGTCGTTCACTCTGGCGAAATCGGTGCGGTGATCGGTTTGCCACTCGCCGCGTTGGTCCTTGGCGGCGCCTACTGGCTAGGCTGGACCGAATCCGTCGCAGGCTGGATGCCTTTTATCTTTCTCGCCGTTGTTATATTCGGCTTCTGCATCTGGGAAGGCGGTTTTTTTGGTATTCAGGTGCCAAACGCTCACTTCCGCAGTTTTAAACAGGTGGTAGAAGAGGGAAAACACATTTTCTTTGTGGACGTCGAGCCGAACCAGGAGCCGGTATTGGACGGGGTTATCGAACACCATCCACTGCTGAAGATCGCCGGTACGGGCACGGCAGCCCCTCACTGGACAGTCGCCTGGCTGCACAGGTGGCATCAGTTCAAACGAACGATATAACGGCATTGGTTGCCGATCAGTCCCTGGAGGCTCAAGGTCGTCCGGGCGTTTCCTATTGACCGAAGAAAATCACCCGGCTGAGAAACACATAGTCTGCCTCGGTGGCCATCAGTCCGACAAGCACCAGCAAACACAACGGTGGCACCAGGATGGCGTAGACCATGGCCAATCGTTCCCAGGCCATGTGCATGAAGATGGAGACGATCAAACCGGCCTTCAGCAACATGAAGGTGATGATCAGGGCCCAGCGAAGGTAGCCGTGGAAGTGAAAGTAATCGACCAGGTACGACAGGGTACTGAGGACGAATAACAGCCCCCAGATTTTCAGGTACAGGCTGATCGGATGTTGCTGACCTTGAGCATGCGCCATCATCAGTGCTCCTCTGCGGATCCTGCTCTCCCCTTCATGAACAGCGTCCCGGACTTACCATAAGTAGAAAAACGCAAAAATAAACACCCACACCAAATCCACGAAGTGCCAGTACAGCCCGGCTATCTCGACGTTTTGATAGTTTCCGGAGCGCTCATAATCTCCCCGCAATACTTTCCTCGCCACAATGCTGAGGTAGAGGGCACCGATGGACACATGCAGCCCGTGAAAACCGGTAATCATGAAAAAGCTGGCGCCAAATTGCGCCGCCCCCATGGGGTTCCCCCAGGGACGTACCCCTTCTGCGATGAGCTTGCTCCATTCAAATGCCTGCATGCCGACGAAGGTCACGCCCAAGGCAGCGGTCGCCAACATCAGGGCGGTGGTTTTCGCGCGATCACGGCGATAGGCATAGTTCACGGCCATGGCCATGGTGCCGCTGCTGCTGATCAGCACAAACGTCATGATGGCGATCAGAATCAGCGGGATTTCTCGACCGCCGATGGTCAAGGCGAACACTTCACTGGGGTTTGGCCAGGCCGTGGTGATGGTCATGCGAACCGACATGTAGCCGGTCAAGAAACAGGTGAATATAAACGTGTCGCTGAGCAGGAATATCCACATCATCGCCTTGCCCCAAGGCACCTGCTTGAAAGCCTCCTTGTCCGAGGCCCAGTCATTGGCGATGCCTTGCCATCCTGGTGCAGACGGCGAGCCGAGGGGATTGGATGAGCTTTCGCCTGGAGCTTGTGGATGCGATGCCATGGCTGATCACCTCAAGCCGCAGAGTCTGGCGATGGCTTCATAAGTCTGTGGCGTGCTGGTCAGCAAAGCGAATAACACAATCCACAGACCCAACAAGTAATGCCAGTAGATGGCACAGAGTTCGACGCTGGCGCTGAGTTGCGGCAACGGCACGCGACTCAGGAATCTGGCGACGGTCCTGCCCCAGGCAAACAACCCGCCCAGCAGGTGGAGCCCGTGCACACCGGTCAACAGGTAGAAGAAGCTATTGGCCGGGTTGCTGGCGACAAAGTAGCCCCAGGCGACAAACTGCTGCCAGACCCAGAACTGCCCCGCCAGAAAGGCAATTGCAAATACCCCTCCCACTACAAAGCCAATGACCGTTGCGTTCAGCCGAGCCTGGCGAGCGGCCATGCGCGCCCACTGCAACGCGATGCAACTCAACACCAGAAATGCCGAATTCACCCAGAGTTGCCATGGATTGGCTAACGGCGCCAAGGGCTCTGTCAGGGGTAGCCAGTCGGACATTTGTGAACGGGCGATAAAGGCCAGCAGAAAGAGAAAGAACAACGAACTCACCACGACCAGAAACAGGCGCAGGCCTATTTTTGCGGTCTGGTTTCGATTGGCACCTTCAGCGGACTGAATCCCTTCGGGATCACGACTCCAGCTGCCGTTGGGGTCCGCGCCGTCGGCGTTTTTCAACAGCAGTCTGTTCATGTTTTAACGTCCGCTGCCCGGGTTCCGGCACTGAGCTGTCGCATCTGTTCCAGCTCCTCGGCAGAGATTGTTTGCGGCACGAAATCCTGTTCGATCCCCGGAACGCTGTAGTCATAGGCCCAACGATGCACGACCGGCAGCTTCGCGCCCCAGTTACCGTGAATAGGCGGGGTGTTCGGCGTTTGCCATTCCAGGCTGGCCGCGCCCCACGGGTTGCCGCCGGCGGGCTTGCCCTTGAATGTGCTCCAGGCCAGGTTGAACACAAACAGCAACTGGGAAACGCCGACGGTCAAGGCCACCACCGTAATGAAAGCATTCAACTCTTGCGCCGACTGCGGGATGAACGCGTAGTTGTCATAAGCGTAATAACGGCGCGGCATGCCCTGGAAACCCAGGTAGTGCATGGGGAAGAAGATGGCGTAGGTGCCCAGAAAAGTAATCCAGAAATGCAACTTGCCCAGCGTGTCATTCAACAGGCGCCCGGTGACTTTCGGGAACCAGTGATAAATGCCGCCAAACACCACCAGTACCGGCGCGACGCCCATGACCATATGGAAATGGGCGACGACGAAATAGGTGTCCGAGAGCGGAATGTCCACGATCACATTGCCGAGAAACAACCCGGTCAGGCCACCGACCAGAAAGGTGACGATAAAGGCCAGGGCAAACAGCATCGGCACGGTCAGATGAATGTCGCCGTGCCACAGCGTCAGTACCCAGTTGTAGACTTTCAGGGCGGTCGGCACCGCGATGATCAAGGTGGTGACGGCGAAGAAAAAGCCAAAGTACGGGTTCATTCCGCTGACATACATATGGTGCGCCCAGACCACAAAGCTGAGTACGCCAATCGCGATAATGGCCCACACCATCATTCGGTAACCGAAGATATTTTTCCGTGCATGGGTGCTGATCAGATCCGAGACCAGGCCAAACGCCGGGAGCGCAACGATGTAGACCTCCGGGTGGCCGAAGAACCAGAACAGGTGCTGGAACAAGATGGGGCTGCCCCCTTGATGATCGAGCTGCTGCCCCAGCGAGACCATCGCCGGCATAAAGAAACTGGTGCCCAACAGTTTGTCGAACAGCATCATGACGGCGCTGACGAACAACGCCGGGAACGCCAGCAAGGCCATGATCGAGGCCATGAAAATTCCCCACACGGAGAGCGGCATGCGAAACAACGTCATGCCGTGGGTGCGCGCCTGCAACACCGTGGTGACGTAGTTCAACCCGCCCATGGTGGCGGCAACAATAAAAATCGCCAGAGAGACGAGCATCAGGACGATGCCCCACTCGACCCCCGGTGTCCCCTGAGTAATGGACTGTGGCGGATAGAGCGTCCAGCCCGAACCGGTGGGGCCGCCCGGGACAAAGAAACTGGAGAGCAACACCACGACTGCCAGCAGGTAAAACCAGTAGCTGAGCATGTTGACGTAGGGGAAGACCATGTCGCGGGCGCCCACCATCAGCGGGATCAGATAGTTGCCGAAGCCCCCCAGAAACAAGGCCGTCAGCAAATAAATAACCATGATCATGCCGTGCATGGTCATCGCCTGGTAATAAGCACTGGCGTCCATGAACGCCAAACTGCCGGGGAAGCCGATCTGCATGCGCATCAAGCCGGACAGCACCACGGCGATAAGACCCACGAACAGCGCCGTCAAGGAATATTGAACGGCAATGACCTTGTGGTCCTGACTCCAGATATATTTGGTCAGGAAACTTTTCGGCTCGTGCAGTGCCTCTGTTTCGGCTTGCTCCGCATAGGCCATCACGTCATCCTCCGGCCGAAGTTTCAGTGTGTTTCTGGCGGCTTTACGGCGACTTCCCTGGCTCAGCCTTGCTCGATTCAGCGTCAGCATTCGCTTTGGATTTGATAAAAGCGATCAGGGCGTTCAGCTCCTTGTCGCTGGGCGTGAAGGGCGGCATGACAGCTGCGTAGCCCTTGACGATTTTGGCAGCGGGATTGAGAACCGACTCTTTCAAATAGCCCTCATCGACCTTGATGCTCGTACCGTCGGCAAGGGTTTCTGCCTTGCCATACAGGCCCTGCCAACCGGGGCCGATACCCTTGCTGCCATCGACACTGTGACAGGCCAGACAGCCGAGCGACTGCGCCAGCCGCTGTCCCTGTGCCACCAGGTCGTCACCTGAGCCCGACACGTCGCCGGTAGACGGTTCTTCGGCTGGCTGCCCGGCACCCAGCGATTTGATCAGGGCGATGAGAGCAGCCAATTCATCATCCTTGAGAGTATAGGCCACCATCACCGGCGGGTAGCCTTGCACCAGGCGGGCCTTCGGATCGAGGATCGACTCTTTGAGGTAAGCCTCATCGACCTGCACGCTGCTGCCATCGGCGAGTTGTTCGGTGCGGCCGTACAAGCCCTTCCATCCCGGGCCGAGACTGGCACTGCCATCCTGGCTATGGCAGGCATGGCAGCCGTATTGCTCGACCAGTTGGCGACCTTTTTCCAATACGCTGTCCCGACCGGGCCTGGCGGCCGTGGTCAATGTCTGCGCAAAGGTCGGCTGGCTGCCCAGCCATTGCGCGAAGGCGGCCTGGTCGACCACGATCATATTGCCGCGCATATTGTAATGACCGACGCCGCAATACTCGGCACACAGCACTTCATACTTGCCCATGACAGTTGGCGTAAACCAGAAGTACGACACCATTCCCGGCACCATGTCCATCTTGCTGCGAATCTGCGGTATATAAAAATTGTGCAGAACATCTTTGGAACGCAACAAGACTTTCACCGGTTGATCGACCGGAAGACGAACCTCATTACTTCTGACTATTACATCGTCCTGCCCAACAGGGTCCTTGGGGTCAAGACCGAGTGGATTGACCGAATCAACAAGCTTGATATCCGACTTCCCCAACTTCCCGTCCTGACCCGGAAAACGAAAAGCCCATTGCCATTGCTGGGCGACCACCTCAAGTTCATACGCATTTTTGGGCACCCGGATGAAATCGTTATAAACAACAAGACCCGGCGCCAACATCCCGGCAATCCCGATCGACGTCACGACAATCAGCCAGAATTCCAACCGTTTATTTTCGGGCTGGTAGGCGGCCCTGACGCCCTCCTTGTGACGGAAACGCATGACGGCCACCGCCATGAACACGGTGATGGCGATGAAAAATATCCCGCTGATGACCAGCGTGATGAACAGCGTGGTGTCTATTGAACCCCAATTGGAAGCGGGTGGTGCCGCATGCCAGGGCGCTAATAAATGGAAGAGCACGGATGCAATAACGATCAGGACAAGAATAATTGCCATTGCCATTTTGCCTTCTTCCTATTCCTGTCACTCATTGGCATGCATAAGCATCCCCACAGAACAGCAGCGTCTAATCACGACTCATCCGACGCCAAAACAGGCTGATCCAATACCACCTTTCGTCGTGGCAAAGTTCGCTGAAAGTATAGTTCATGGCCGCTACAGACGCTGTTGCTACAAGGCCCGCGCATCTGGATATTCCAACTTTGGCATCAAGCTGATTACTTAAAATCCATTCGCTATATCTAACTGTCTCTATTAAGTAACACCCCTTCAGACTAATCAGGCGCGCAGAGACATCGAGTAAGCGAAACGCGGTGGCCAGCTATAATTAGTATCTGTGTTACGCAGGCAGGGATCGGCTGAAAATGCCACTGAAGACGGTCCTTGCCGGGTATAGCGGTCAGACCCATGACGGCTAAGAGCTACAACGTCCAGCCGTCCACAACGGAGATTTCGTCATGAGTGCCTTGACGATCGAAGGCTGGTGCAAATTCAACGGTGCACAAAAATCGACCCCCATAGGTGAAATCCATTTTTACGTCGATGGCCCCCTCCACCGGGGCCTGGAAGAGGCTGAAGAACGCTTGCAGGAGACCCATGAAAAGGAAGCCATGGTTGACGTCGACATGAGCACACTGGAGTTGATCTTGCCAGGGGGATACGGGCCTTTGTCCGACTGCCAGATGCGCGTCTATATCCACAACGAGCGCGGTCAGTTTCATCTGGTGGGACATCGAGCGAGTGATGGCTGCCTGATCTACAGCAACGCGGTTTTGGTTGATCAGTTGATTGATTAGCGGCTAAGGGATTTTCGGTCCTCAAATGCGCGGAAGGGGCGGACGGAAAGAGTGGCGTCTGCCCTGTTTCATCAACGTGTCAAAACCGGCTTTGATGGCCGGTTTTTTTGTGTCTGGTGTTTGGTGAAATCAGGTGTGGGTAATCGAGTCAGCTGCTGGGATAGGAGCAGCTAAGCTATAGCTTGTTAGCGTTTTTTTTCAAAAACACGAATTTAGTATCGAATTCCCTCTCGAATTATTATTTTCACATCGGCAAAAATTAGCGTTTTCGCATAAGATCGGCATTCTGTTAACGTTTTTCTTGCCCCGATAAAGGATTTCGTCAATGCAAGTCGGTTTCAAGACCCTCGCGAATCGTTATGACATCGCACTGGTGCAACCACTGCGTGTCGAGTCGATGATTGGCACTGTTCGTGTCAGCCGCGAAATTGACGGAAATGTGGAGAACCGGTATCCGCCAAGCTACCGGCCCGCAGACGATTTCGCAGGGCATTTCGAATTCGGTCTCAAGTACGAAGAGATTCATCTAGAGTTTTTTGCTCGCCTGTTTGCGGCGATAGGCTCGCAGCCTATCGAAGACTGGTGTCGACGAGAGCCTTTCGGCCAGTACGCCCGACGCACCGGGTTCCTTTACGAATGGCTGACAGGGGAACGTCTGGATGTGCCCGACGTGGCCAATGGCGCCTATGTCGATGCACTTTCACCCCAGAAGTACCTGACTCGTCGCGAGCCGTTGCGAACGCGGCGCTGGCGAATCAATAACAACCTGCCAGGGACGCCTGAGTTCTGCCCTTTGGTTCGTCGTACGGCGTCAGTGCAGGAGGCTTTGCAGTTCGATCTACGTGCTGCATTGGCCGAGTTGGATCAGGCCTTTGGCGCCGACATCCTTATGCGTACCGCCAGCTGGTTGACGTTCAAGGAATCGCGCGCAAGCTTTCTCATCGAAAAGGAAGCCGACCAGGCCGATCGTATCCAGCGGTTTGCGCATGTCATTGCCCAGCACTGCGGCCATATCGAAAACCCGTTGAGCAACGCCAGCCTGCAGTCTCTGCAATCCGGCATTCTGGGGCGTGATGCCATCGGACTCGGCTTGCGGCGCTCTCCTGTGTTTGTGGGTCAGGCCACGATGCGCGAGGACATCGTTCATTACATCGCTCCCCATTTCTCGGACCTTGCGCCACTGTTGGCAGGACTCAACGAGTTCGAGCTCGCAACCCGTGGTGAGGAGTCACTGGCACGAGCCGCTGTGTTGGCATTTGGCTTCGTCTATATCCACCCCATGCGCGATGGCAACGGCCGGATTCATCGCTTCCTGATCAACGACACCTTGATTCGGGATAAGGCAGTGCCCGACGGCGTGATCCTGCCGGTGTCAGCCACCATCACCAGTTCGATCGACTTCCGGGCCGGCTACGATCGCACGCTCGAAGTGTTCTCACGACCGTTTATGCGACGTTACGCGACGGCCTATCGGTTCGGTGAACTCGTGACCTACGAGGATGGCACGCTCAGCAATTTCATCTTCGATGAATACGAGGACGCCTGCTTTGCCTGGCGGTATCCCGATCTGACCGAACACGTCCTGTACACCGCACGCGTCGTCGAGCACACGATTCGAACGGAAATGGCGGATGAAGCGAGAGTGTTGGTGATTTTTCAGCGGGCTCAGGAACAGTTGAAAGAGGTGCTGGAGATGCCTGACCAGGATGCGAATCGGATGATTCGCTCCATCAAGGAGAATGGCTGGGTGGTGTCTGGTAAGTTGAAGAAAGGGTATCCGCAGCTTGAAGATGAGAGCGTGGCGGAGCGTGTTGTGGAGGCTGTGCGTTCTGCATTTGAAGACTGCGGGAGGAGAACTATTGAAGATTGATTTTCGATAAAACGGATAAAGTGCGGGAGAAAAGACTGTCTTTTTTTTCAGCCGTATAGTATTTCAGATCGACATATGTTTTTTTTAAAAGCAGAGCATCAGCCCAAGGAAGATCGCATTGAAAATAGAAAAAATAACTATTAGAGATGTAGGTGGAATAAATAATCTCTCACTACCTCTCAATCCGAGAATGAATATTCTATGCGGCCCTAACGGCATAGGAAAAACTACGATACTAGAATGCATCGCCCATTGCTTCTCTAACGGAGAAACTTTAATTTTACGGCGAAACGTTTTAGCAGAGAGCAGCGAAATCCAAGCCGAACTCATACATAATTCAGTTGAGATCCCGGTAAATTTCACCTTCACACAGTACGAACCAAATGAAGGAGCTCAGATACACGGAAACACCACATATTCAGGCTACCTGCTTTCTCTGAAAACAACTCGAACATTCGCGTATGCACCATTACAATCTATTAACAGAGATGTAGATAAACCAATTTATTCCATTTGGCAAGAAAGCCGGAACGGTGTAAGCGTACACGACATAAAAAACTGGTTCGTAAATCGTTACTTATACTCAGCTCATCCCGGAGCACTCTCAGAAGCACAAATGGAGAATTTTGAACTAGCAAAAAAATGCTTTTCCGCACTAAATTCTGAATTTTCGTTTAACAGAGTGATCGCTTCCACGAATGAGATACTGGTGGACTCACCAAGTGGGTCAATCTATTATGAATTCCTGTCTTCTGGCTTCAAGTCCTGCCTTGCAATTTTCTTTGGAATCATAAAGGAGATAGAGTTCAGGTTCGCAGGAGTTAGGGCTGTGGATTTTGAAGGAATAGTCCTGATTGACGAAGTCGAACTTCATCTTCACCCTGAGTGGCAATATAAAATAGCAAACTTATTGACTGAAATCTTCCCAATGATTCAGTTTGTCGTAACAACTCACAGCCCGCACGTCATTCAATCTGCAGAGCGTAATCAGATACTGGCTCTGGAAACGCAAAATGGTCGCGTGAATTTTCGACCGTTACCTCAATCAGATTATGGCTTTAAAGGATGGACGGTCGACGAAGTCCTCACTGACGTCATGGGGATGACAGATACACGGACGCGACTTTTCAATCAACTAATGGAAGAGTTCACAACTGCAGTTGATGAAGAAAACAAAGCTGGTGCAGAGCTTGCTTTTGCAAAAATAGACAATTCACTTCACCCACTAAGCCATGTCCGCAAGCTACTGAGGCTGCAATTGACATCAATTGCGAGCGAACAACAATGATCAAACTGGAACGTAACTTTCATCCCACATGCCTAAATCCAACTGAAGTGGAGCGACTGACCGAGATTTTCAAAGAGAAAAACACTTCAGTTTGGAACTTCAGCGAATTAAAAGAAGCGTTACTTAAAACAAGTTTCGGAAAATGCGCCTAGTGCGAATGCGACCTTACAAAAGAAAGCAAATACATGGAAGTTGAGCATTTTTTAGATAAGGACACATTTCCTGATCAAGTCGTAATCTGGCCAAATCTACTGCCATCTTGCAAGAGATGCAACGGGTCAAAAAGCGGGCATAACGTGGTTACAGATCCGATAGTCAATCCATATACAACGAATCCACGCGACCATTTTGAATTCCGACTGTACAGGCTTCGCCCGAAAACAAACATAGGGATAGAAAGTTTAGATGTGCTTGACTTGAATAATTCATCACGCGCTGTAATGGTGCGATTTGAAATCGGCGAACGATTGCACGAGACATTATCTAAAGCTAGGGAGAGGCTCGAAACCTACCTTAACAATCTTTCAACCAGATCGAGAAACCGCTTAATTGGAAGCGTTAAAGGAGTGTTAAAGGAGTGCCAGTCGGAGTCTGAGTATGCCGCGACTTCCGCCACAATTTTACATTCGGATTTGGAATACAAACACGTAAAAATCGAGTTACAAAGACTCGGATTATGGGATCAAGAGCTAATTGATCTTGATAGCGCCTCACTTTCATTAAAGTTGGATGAGTGCTAGAAATCAGTTCAAAACATGATAACAAAAAGGACGGTACACCACCGTTCTTTTTTAATCGCCGCGCCACTCACATATCATTCATTTATTGCTAGTCCATTGCGCCCCCCACCAATTTCCCCTTTGTTGCAGCCCGTCATTTATCTATATGAAAGTTTTTAAGGATGGTAGTGCTTCGTGGTAAATCGCCATGTGCTTCTCCTTGGATCTAGTCTTCATTTATTTGTCCAGCCTGCTGCTCCCCTTAGGTTCGCGGATGTCGCGCAGGGTAAAGGGGCCATTAAATTTCTTCGTATGGTAAGAAAAAAGCGCCGGACAGACTTTCCGCCCCCAGCAGCGCTGTGTTGCAGCAGAGTTGATGCCTCTGTATCCAAACGCACAAACCGGCCCAAGTGGCCGGTATATTGTGGGCTGGATTTTGTGAACCGCTGATTCCTCATGCCCATAAACCAGTGGCACGAAAATGACCGTTTCTCAGAAAAAGCAAGGTCCTACACGACTCTGGGAATTGTCCGTAGACTTGTCCATTGCTGCGCCTTTGTCATGAGACCTATAGTCCGAGCGCGCCCAAATGGCGTATTGGGTTTGGCGACTCGATGACTGGCACAAAAGCCTCCGAGGATTTCTCGGAACGCTTTTGAATGCACTTGGCTGCCTTGTTTTTGGTAGCTGTGCGTGGGAGACCCCAGGGTCTGCCGGTTTTGCCGTGTCCCGGTTCGCCAACCCGCGTACAGTTACCACCCTATTGTTTGGCGACGATTGAGTGGTAGATCTTCCCTTAGATATGGTGATCACTCATGAATGACTACATGGCTCTAACTAGCAACGCCGACGACCTCCCCACCTTCTACGTCAACACCACTCAACCGCTGCATTCCCTTCTCAGCTCAGCCCGCTACAGAATCGGCGCAGTAACGCAGGTCCTGGAAAACCTCGCGATGCGCGGTGAAATCATTACCGACTCGGTAATTCTCAGCGACTTCGCACTGCTCTGCTCCATACCGCTACGTGATGGCTGCGATGTGATGGATGTCATCGCACGACGTATGGATGCGGAACCGTCCTGACGCTAAACAGCGGCGCCTTTCGGGGCGCCCTTTGCGTTTTCAGCGTCAGTAACCGGATCAGCAGGAGAACAGTGAACATGCTTTATCCGATAGCGATTTCAATTGGCGATGGCAAACACGCGTGGGGCGTGGATATCCCGGATGTCCCGGGTTGTTTTTCCGCCGGCGAAGATCTGGACGATGCAGTGGCTATGGCGCGCGAAGCCATTCAGGGTCATTTCGAAATACTGGCTGAAAACGGTTTACCGATTCCACCTGCCAGCAAAATCACGCTGCACACAGCCAATCCGAAGTACGCTGAATGTGTCTGGGAAGAAGTAGAGATCTCCATATCCAACGTTCAACGCTGAGCACTTCGGCGCCCCACGTATAGTTTCCGTATAGATCCCCACCAGCCAGTAAAGAAGCCGTAGCGCCCCCTCAAACCCACCCCAAAACCACCTACCCTGCCCTCTCACCTTTCACGCAGAGATCAGCATGGACAATTCAGAGTTGGGGCTCATGATCATTTCAATGATCGGGTTATTCGGCTTTGCGTCGTTTCTTTTCGATTACTTGAGCACCAAGCGAAGGGACAGATGACGTTCCGCGTTATCCGTCCCTTTTCCGCACTTAGCGGGTGGCGACGATGAACAATCGCGGGAATGGCAGCAGCACCGAACCATCGCTCAACGTCGGGTACGCCTGCCCGATAGCGGCGTGATATTGCTTGAGGTAGTGCGCCTTTTCCGCGTCATCCAGCGGTTCGAGAAACGGCCGCAAGCCGCTGCCCTTGAACCACTCGACCACGCCCGACGTACCGCCCGCCAGCGGATGATGGTAGGTGGTGCGCCACACATCGACGCGCGCACAGTGCGGTCGCAGCATCGAGTAATAGTCGCTGGCACTGGCCATTTCCGTGCGTTGCCCGGCGGCGTCGGCCAATTTGCTGGCCCACGGGCCATTGGCAGCGACGTCACGCATCAGGCGATGGGACGGTTCGTTGAGGTTGTCGGGCATCTGAATCGCCAGGCTGCCACCGGGAGAAAGCTTGCTCACCAGAGCCGGCAGCAAATTCGCGTGATCGGGCAGCCACTGCAACACCGCGTTGGCGAAGATCACGTCGAACGGACCGCTCTCGTTCCAGGTGCCAATATCCACGGTGTCGAACTGCACCTGCGGCAAGCGCTTGCGGGCGGCTTCGATCATGTCGGTCGAACTGTCGACGCCGCGCACCGTGGCGCTGGTGAAGCGTTCCAGCAACAGCTCGGTCGAGTTGCCGGGGCCGCAACCGATGTCGATGGCCGAGCGTGCTTCAACGGGCGGGATCGCCGCGAGCAGATCCCGGGCCGGGCGCGTGCGTTCATCTTCAAAAGCGACGTATTGCTTGGCGGACCAACTCATTGCGTTCTCCTGTCGAATCGTTGTCCGGGCCTGGGCCGACAACCGGTTCGCTACGATACCTCGCCCCACGCATCCCTCCCTACCCGACTTTTGGATGTTCGAAGGATATGCAGGTCGTTTCTTATCGCCAAATGATCAGAATTCATAACCAGATCGACCGTTCGTCGAGCTATCAGCAAAGCAGTTTTGACAGCCTGAATTTCACTTCTATAGTCCAATCGCGGCCCGTCGGAAGGAACCCGAACCCGTTGGTTTGTACTCAAGGAGCAAGGCCAGCTCATGCCCGTGACAGGTGGGTTCCGTCCGTAGTGTTTGCGCAACGACCGCAAGGCAAGCAAGCGTTGTTGAGCCTGGAAAGATGCCAGGCATTCACTATGAACAAGGAGTTTCACTATGTCTCGAGTCACGGATGTACTGGTTTCCATTGACACCGAAACCATTCTGAAAAACTACCCGAACATCAGCAAAAACCCTGCTGCACCGACACTGATCGACGTCAATCACGTGTACATGGTGACCAACCAGAACAACGTGGTGAGCGGCCAGGCCGGTGGCGAACTCAACTTGAAAGCCCAGGTGGGCGACCTGATTCGCTGGCGTGAAACCAGCCTGTCGCAGAGCTTCGAGACCGCAGTGATTTTCTACAAGTTCGTCGGCAATATCGGCCTCGACTTGATCTCCACACCCACGCCACGCAAGGCTGTCGCCTGCGTTGCCGTGCCCAACACCAGCAATCCATCGGTGCCCAGCTGCCAGAAAGTCGATAACCATTACTGGTCTTCGGAAACCCTGTCCAGCGGCAGCGTGACGTATCACTTCCACTTCCTGATCGTGGATCGCGAGTGCAAGATCGTCGGCTGCTGTTCGTGGGACCCGTTCATTACCATCCGCAACTGACGAGCGTCAGGCCCCTTGGCAACGAGGGGCTTTTGCTGACTGCGTTGCCGCCTCGACAGGAACGGAATGCCTTGCATAAACCGAAGCGGCTACCGTCAAGTGTCACCATCATGAAAGGAATCCATGATGACTTCCGAACCGATAAAATCTCCTTCCTCAAGCGTCGCGACTGCCAATAATGTGTTGCTGATCGTCGATGCCGAATCACTGTTTCTACGCTACCCGGACCCGAGTCTTGAGGCGGAAAATCCGACACCCATTTCCGATGGATTCGTCTTCAGCATCAACGGATCGTCAGAACCACAAAGTACAACAAATGACAGCCTAATCACGTTGACCGCTGGCAGCGATGCGACTTTCCATATCCGCGGAAGAACCGTCAGCTTGCTCGCTGAGCACAGCGTGGTGTTTTACGAGATGTCTGTGGGTGACGCCGGCGTATTGTCGGTGCCGGAACTGGTGGTGCGGGGCGACCTGACAGTGCCGGCACCCGACACTGAAAACCCGACTGAACCGGGTACTCACCAAGCCGATGATCATTATTGGGCATGCACCCGACTCGCCGCCGGAGTTGAGGCGTGTGAGCTGCATTTCATGCTGGTTGATAAAAACTGCGAGGCGTTGGGGTATTTCAGTTGGGCGGTTGAAGTAAGGGTGCCCTGATCTGTAGGAGCCGGCTTGCTGGCGATGGCATCACCGCGGTTAATCAGCCACACCGCGTTGTCCGGATCGCCAGCAAGCCGGCTCCTACAGAAAGCGCGTCAGCAATCTGCTTGCAGCGCCCTGGCCATTTGCAGGTGGTTCTGCAGTTTGGGCAGGGTTTCTTCAGCGAAGGCTTTGATTTCCGGTACGTCGGTGGTCTGCGCCTCCTGCTCCAGTTGTTCGATGGCTTCCTGCGTGGTTTTCACCTGGCTGGCGGCGTATGCCTGATCAAAGGACGCACCCTCCTGCACTTGCGGCATCAAGGCTTTGGCCTTGTCGACCACCTCTTCCCGTGGCGCTACCGGCAGGTCCAGTTGCCTGGCGATTTTCGCCAGGTGCTGGTTCGCAGTGGTGCGGTCGTTGATGACGATGATGGTGAAGTCCTTGATCTCTTTGGATTCGGATTTCTGGTGCGCCAGGCGACTGGCTTCGATGTCGGCCATGCCTTTGGCCGAGGCATCGTTGATGAATTCGGTGGGTGACTGGGCAAAGGCACTGCTGGCACACAGGCCCAGTAACGTGGCAAATCCGGTGCTGCATAATCGGGTGGCCATCTGGCTCATGGTCGCGCCCTCCTCTCTATAAATTCAAACGGGAGCTTTCGCTCCCGCCTCTCAATCAAAACCACTTTCACCACTACTTGGATTTCTGGCCACCTTTGCGGCCCATGTCGGGTTTCAAAGGTTCTTTATCGACAGTCGTGGTGGTCGTTTTCCCACCTTTGCGACCGGCTTCAGACGCCTTCGTTCGATCGTTGGCGAAACTTCCCGAGTTCGAGTTTCTTGAGTTAGGCATGATTCTCTACCTCTTGGTGATGATCGCAGCGAGCAGGAGCCCGCATAGGATCTGAATTTCCATCACCGCAAAGGTTTAAAAAAAAACGGGATCGACGCGACGAACGGTGCCGTGGTTTTCAGGCCCCGAGTCGCAGGTGATGCTGGCGTTTGGCTGTGTACATCGCTTCGTCGGCATGGCGGAACAATTGCTTTTCTTCCGTGCCATGCTCGGGAAAATGCGCGACGCCGATGCTCAATTGAATGTTCAGGCTGTGCCCATCCAGCCGCAGCGGTTGCGCCAGGATATGACGGATTTTGCCCGCCACGCTGTCGGCATCTTCCGAGGCCTGAATGGTGTGCAGCAGCACCACGAACTCATCGCCGCCGATGCGCGCCACGGTGTCGGTTTCCCGCACGCAGCCTTTCAGGCGATTGGCGACCGCTTGCAGCAGCATGTCGCCGACTGCATGGCCGTGGGTGTCGTTGACTTCCTTGAAGCGGTCGAGGTCGACGTACAACAGCGCCATGCGCCCGCTTTCCGACTTGGCCAGTGCCAGTGAGGCTTTCAGCCGGTCCCGGAGCAACTCGCGATTGGGCAGTTGGGTCAGTTGATCGTATTGGGCCATGCGCTGCAGCCGGGCGTGCAACTGCTTGCGCTCGATGGCGGTGGCGACCTGGGCGCACACGAACTGCAACAGTTCCTTGTCTTGCTCGGTGTAGCGCTCGCCGCCCGCCACGCTTTTGACGATCAGCGCGCCGATGGTGCCTTTCTGAGAGTTCAACGGCACGCCCAGCCAGCACGGCGAATGCTGGCCCGTGACCAGCGCCTCGAATCCAGCGGGGGTGTTTTCCTGATTCGGGGTCAGCAGGATCGGTTGACCGCTGCGGATCACTTCGGCGCACAAGCGTCCGGTCACCGTTCCAGGCTGTTCGGGTTGCTGCTCGTTGTCGTCGACGTGGTAAGGGAAATTGAGCTGCGCGCAATGCTCGTCATACAGCGCCACGGAGAAGTTCAGCGCCGGCAGCCATTCACCGATGATCAGGTGGATGCGTTTGAACAACGCCAACAAATCTTCCGCCGCGTGGGCCGCTTCGGAGATCGCGTACAGCGCCGCTTGTCGGGACTCGGCCTGCTTGCGTTCGGTGATGTCACGGGCCACGGCGATGCGCAGTTGATCGACTTCCGACCAGCGTGCGGACCACAAGATGTGCACCACCCGGCCATCCTTGCGCACGTAGCGGTTTTCGAAGTTGAGTTTGGGGTCGCCGCCCATGATCTCCCGCGCGGCGTCGAGGGTGCGCTGGCGGTCGGCGGGATGCACCAGTTCGATCATCGGCTGGCCGACCAACTCGTCAGGCGTGTAGCCGAAAATGCGCTCGCAGGCCGCGCTGACAAAAACGAAGCGCCCCTGTTTATCGACCGCGCAAACGGCGTCCAGCAGTAGATCGATGTAACTCGCCGACGGCGCGGAATTTCTGGTTGCCATGGTGCAGAGAGCATGTCCGAACAATGCAGCAATAAAGAACCATCCCTGACCAGTGATGATGCCGCTGACGCGTCCCTGCGATCAGTTTCAAGCCTTGTTCGGCATCAGCCCCGGCAAGGCATGCACCAGGGCGTTGATGGCGAAACCGATAAACATCATCCCGCACAACCGGGTGATCGCCAGTTCATGCCGTTGATACAGGCTGCGCACCTGCCGTGCACCGACGATGCCAATGAGGATAGCGTAGGCGATCAAACCGCCAACGAAGCTCAGAACGATCAGCCAGGGCAACATCGACCAATGCAGCAGTTCCGCACGACTGGACAGCAACGCCGTAAAAGTCGCCACCGCCACCGGATAGGCTTTGGGATTGGTCAGACCAAACAGAATGCCGTGCCAGAACGGCTGCCGCGCCGGGCCTTGCGGCACTTCGGCGCTGCTGCGTTTGGCCCGCACTGCGCGCAAACCGAGCCAGAACAGATAGAGCCCGCTGAGCACGCCCAACACGTCAAACGCGGTGCTGCCAATTTCCCGCGCACCGACAATCGCGATCAGCGCGGTGCTGCACCAAACCACGTCCCCGAGCAAATGCCCGCACAAAAAGCCTGCCCCTGCCCTTCGCCCACGCGCTGCACCAATACCGAACACCGCCAAAACGCCGGGCCCGGGCGTGATGCCGTAGATAAAGCCCGAGGCGAGAACGGCCATGAGCAGCGATGGGGTCATCGGGAAATCCTTTTGTACTATCCGGTGAATGGGCGCAAGTCTATATCAGGTCCCGGGGAATCGACTGACTGATCGTCGAAGAACTTCATTCCTGCGTACGACCCCTGACGACAGGCTGCCAATCGCGACGACAGATCGCCAACATGGGCTTCGAGCTGGTGGCCGTCGGGGTCGAGGAAGTAGAACGACGCGCCTTCGCTGCGGTTTTCGCGCCATTCGCGGACGTTGGCGGCACGAAGGCGCTCGACGAATGGCAGGAAGCCAGATGCGCTGATGCTGAAGGCGTAATGGGTGTAGTCGGTGGCGGGTTCAGTGTTGCGCAGGGGATCGAGGGAAAGGCACAGCCACAGGCCGGGTAGCGAGAGATAGGCGCCGGAGTCCCATGTGGCTTCGAGCTTAAGTTGCAGGATGTCGTGATAGAACGCCACGCTGCGGTTCAGGTCGGTGACGGCGAGGGTCAGGTGGTTGAGGCCGGTTAGCAATCTGATTACCTCGAACGTCGAAAGATAGGCTGTGCAATATCTCCTCCTCAATCCGCTCATACAACCCGTTCAACGCCTGATTCAGGACCAGATCCCTTGAATGAGCTGGCTTGCAAGCGATAGCGGTCTGAGATTGCAATGCGGTTTTCGAGAGCCCCATCGCCAGCAAGCCGGCTCCTACAGGGTTGTGCGTGCTTTGGGAGAGATCGTTATTACCTGAACGCCGCGGTCCTGTAGGAGCTGGCTTGCCAGCGATTGCGGTCTGAAGTTGCAATGCGGTTTTCGAGGGCCCCATCGCCGGCAAGCCGGCTCCTACAGGGTTGTGCGTGCTTTGGGAGCTATCGTTAATTCCTGCACGCCGCGGTCTTGTAGGAGCTGGCTTGCCAGCGATGGCGGTCTGAAATTGCAATGCAGTTTTTGAGGGACTCATCGCCGGCAAGCCGGCTCCTACAGGGTTGTGGTTGCTTTGGGAGCGATCGTTATTACCTGAACGCCGCGGTCTTGTAGGAGCTGGCTTGCCAGCGATTGCGGTCTGGGATTGCGATGCAGTTTTTGAGGGACGCATCGCCAGCAAGCCGGCTCCTACAGGGCTGTGTACTTCCCTAGAACTTGTCGAGCGTGCGCAGTTTTTGCGGCAGCCCCCACAACAACAGCGCAACCGCGATCAGCGCGCAGACGCCGATGACGTACAGCGCCGGTGTGGTGCTGCCGGTCAGGTCTTTGATTCGCCCGACCATGACCGGGCTGACGATGCCGCCGAACTGGCCGAGGGTGTTGATCACCGCGATCCCGCCCGCAGCCCCTGCGCCGGCACCGGCCAGCAGTTTCGGTGGCAGGGTCCAGAAGCTCGGAATTGAGGCGATGATCCCGGCGCCGAGCAAGCCCAGTGCGACAATCAGGAAAGTCGTGTGGTTGGCGAAGATCCCGGCACAGAAGAACCCTAGCGCGCCCACCGCCACCAGCCCGGCGACAAACTTGCGCCGCTCGCCGGTCGAGTCGGACAACCGCCCGATCACCACCATGCTGATCGCACCGCAGATGTACGGAATCGCGGTCAGCAAACCGATCATCACCGGGCTCTCGGTGCCTGCACTGCGGATCAGTTGCGGTGCCCAGAAGTTCAAGCCGTAGGACGCCACCTGAATCAGGAAGTAGATCAGGCCCAGCGTGAGAAAACCGGGAATCCGCAGCGCGGCGAGCAGCGAGCCACCGCTCTTGTGCGGTTCGTGGTGAGCGATGCGGCTGGCCAGCAACGTCTTCTCCGATGGTGTCAGCCAATGGGCGTCTTCGATGCGGTCCTTGAGCAAGGTCAGCACCAGCAAACCAAGGCCAATGCAGGGCACGCCGCCGAGCAGAAACAGCCAATGCCAGCCGCGCATGTCCAGGAAACCATCGAGGTGTTGCAGCACCAACCCGGAGAACGGTGCGCCGACCAGCCCGGCAAATGCTGATGACAGGAACAGCATCGAGGTGATGCGCCCACGATAATGCTGCGGGAACCACAGCGTCAGGTAATACAGGACGCCCGGCGCAAAACCCGCTTCCATCGCGCCGATCACGAAGCGCAACGCGTAGAACTGCCATTCGCTGTTGACGAAGACCATCGCCGCCGTCGCAAGGCCCCAGGACATCATGATTCGGGCGATCCAGCGTCGGGCGCCGACCTTGTACAGCATCATGTTGCTCGGCACTTCGAAGATCACGTAACCGACCACGAACAGACCGGCGCCGAGGCCGTACGCGGTGTCGCTCAGGCTCAGGTCGGCCTGCAACTGGAACTTGGCGAAGCTGATGTTGATGCGGTCGAAAAAGGCGAACAGGTAGCAGACCATGATCAGCGGCATCAGGCGCCAGGCGACTTTGCTGACCAGGGCTTTTTCTTCGTCGTGGCTAACGGACGGGCTCGCGCCCGCCTCCAGTACATTGAGGCTCATGGTGCTTTCTCCAGGCGGACTTCCCGTGGGTGTCCGATTGTTTTTGTTGTCTGGTGGATATCGCTTTTTGTAGGAGCCGGCTTGCTGGCGATATGGCCGGCCCATCCAACATAGATGTCGCCTGACCCACCGTTATCGCCAGCAAGCCGGCTCCTACAAGGGGATTCGGTGTGGTCAGGAGGGGCTTGGGTGCAGGTCGCAATTGCGGCCGGCCTTGGCCAGTTGGCCGGGGACTTCGTGGCCGAGCAGCGCGGGTAATCCTCGCGACAAGTTCAACAACAATGGCAGATCGATGCCGGTATGAATGCCGATTTCATCGCACAGGTTGACCAGGTCTTCGGTGCAGATATTGCCCGAGGCGCCGGGTGCGAACGGGCAACCACCGAGCCCGCCGAGGGCCGCGTCGAAGCGTCGGGCACCCGCCTCGTAAGCCGCCAGCACGTTGCACAAACCGAGGCCGCGGGTGTTGTGGAAATGCAGGGTCAGATCCGCTGGCGAAACCCGCTGCAACACCCGCCGCACCAGCCGATCCACCTGCCGCGGATTAGCCATGCCAGTGGTGTCGGCCAAGGTGACGCCCTGAATCCCGAGCTCCTGATATTCATCGACGATTTGCAGCACGCGGTCCTCATCGATCTTGCCCTCGAACGGGCAACCGAAAGTGGTGGCGATGCTGCCGTTCAATCGAACCTTTGTGTCTCCCACGTATTGCACGATCTCGCCGAACGCGGCCAATGAAGCTTCGCAACGCATGCGCATGTTGGCCAGGTTGTGAGTCTGGCTGGCGGACATCACCAGGTTCAGCTCATCGGCGCGGCACGCCAATGCCCGTTGCGCGCCCTTGAGGTTGGGGATCAACGCGACATAGATCACTCCCGGTTGGCGGGCGATGCCCTTGAACACCAGCTCACCATCGCGCAGGGCGGGAATGGCCTTGGGCGACACGAACGAACCGGCTTCGATGCGGCTGAATCCAGCCAGTGACAGCTGATCGATCAACGCGATTTTGTCGACCGTTTCCACCCAGGTCGGTTCGATCTGCAGGCCGTCGCGCGGGGAGACTTCCTGAACGATCAGGCTCTCGGAAAAATCAGTGATCATTGCACCACCCCTTCAGTTTTCAGGCGTTCGATGTCCGCATCCGTCAGGCCCAGCCCCGCGAGAATCCCGTCGGTGTGCTGGCCCAGGCCCGGTCCCGACCAGTTCACGCCGCCGGGGGTTTCGGAAAGTTTGGGCACGATGCCCGGCATCTTCACTTTCGCACCGCCGGGCAGGTCGGCGCTGAGCAGCATGTCCCGCGCCTGATAGTGCGGGTCGGCGACGATGTCGGCCACGGAATAGATGCGTCCGGCCGGTACTTCAGCGGCTTCCAGTGCCGCCAGCACGTCATCGATGGGCAGGCTGCTGGTCCAGTGGGTGATGGCGGCGTCGAGCACGTTACTTTTCAAGGCGCGGCCATCGTTGTGAGCAAACTCTGGCGCTTCGGCCAGATCGCGACGACCGATCACGTCCATCAAACGCTTGTAGATCGGGTCGCTGTTGCCGGCGATCACCACGTAGGCGCCATCGGCCGTCAGGTAGGTGTTGGACGGCGCGATGCCCGGCAAGGCACCGCCGCTGCGTTCGCGAACATGGCCGAGCATGTCGTATTCCGGCACCAGGCTTTCCATGACATTGAACACGCTTTCAGCCAGCGACACATCGACCACTTGCCCGCCGCCCTGCCCGGTCTTGACCCGCAGCAGCGACATCAACGCACCAATCACCGCGTGCAAAGACGCCAGGGAATCACCGAGGCTGACACCCACCCTCGCCGGCGGCGAACCGGGGGTGCCGGTGGTGTAGCGAATGCCGCCCATGGCCTCGCCGATCGCGCCGAAACCCGGACGGTCGCGGTAGGGGCCGGTCTGGCCGTAACCGGAAATGCGTACCAGCGTCAGGTTGGGATTGAGCGCGTGCAGCACGTCCCAGCCCAGACCGAGTTTTTCCAGGGCGCCGGGGCGCAGGTTTTCGATCAGCACGTCGGCACTGGTCGCCAGTTGCTTGACCAGTTCGATGCCTTCGGGGGATTTCAGATTCAGCGCCAGGGACTTCTTGTTGCGCGATTGCAGGTACCACCACAGCGAGGTGCCCTCGTGCAGTTTGCGCCATTTGCGCAGGGGGTCGCCCTGGCCCATGGCTTCGATCTTGATCACTTCGGCGCCGAACTCGGCGAGCATGCGCGCGGCGAACGGCGCGGCGATCAGCGTGCCGATTTCGATCACTTTGATTGCGCTCAGGGGGGCAGTCATCGCGGGGTACCTCTTATTCTTGGAATATGCGCCAAGGCTAGAGGAGCGAGGGGAATGGAATCCAACCTTCAGTTGGCAACGGGCGTTCGCCAAACGCGAACGCTCTGGAAGATTGTCGCGACCTCAGGTCAGCCTTCGCGGGCAAGCCTCGCTCCTACAGGTTCTGCGGGATCCCTGTAGGAGCGAGGCTTGCCCGCGAAGGGGCCGGACCTGCCAACGATAATCTCAACCCTGCCCGCGCAACTGCTCAAACAACATCCGGCTCACCGGCGACAACGCCGCTTCATCGCGCACGACGATGATCAACGCCCGATCCGACCAGTCATCCGTCAACGGCACCGCATGCAAACCCAACGCCCGGCCAAACAGTTCATAAGCCTTCTGCGGCAAAATCCCGATGCCCATGTTGGCCTGGACCATCCGGCACATCGCATCGAACCCCGGCACATGAATCCGCAGCCGCAGCACTTTGCCCGCCTGACGCGCGGCCGCGTGGGTGCGCATGTTGATGGAACTGGCGGCGTGCAGGCCGACGTAATCGCTGTCCAGCGTATCGGCGAACGCCAGGCTGGAACGGCTGGCCAAGGGATGATCCGGCAGCATCAGCACCACCAGTTTGTCCTGGCGATACAGCACGCTGTGCAGACCTTTCACATCGCTGTCGCTGGAACAGATCCCGAGGTCCGCCACGCCATCCAGCACCCCTTGAATCACCCCGCTGCTGGGGCGTTCTTCGAGGTCGGTCTTGACCTGCGGATGACGTTCGGAAAAGTCCCGCAGGTCTTCCGGCAGGAATTGAATGATCGCCGACAGGTTGGCGAGCATCCGCACATAGCCGCGAATACCGTGGCTGTGCTCGCCTAACTCCAGGCCCATTTTCTCGACGTTGAACAACATCTGCCGAGCGTGGTGCAACAGGGTTTCGCCGGCCGGAGTCAAGGTCATGCCTTTGGCCTGACGCACAAACAGACTGATGCCCAGCGCCTCCTCCAACTCCATCAACCGCTTGCTCGCCGCCGACACCGCAATCGCTTCGCGCGCAGCGGCACGGGTCAGCGTGCCTTCTTCGTGGACGGCGACAAACAGTTGAAGGGTCATCAGATCGAGACGGCGGATCAGGCTTTTTTGCAGCATGGAGGGCTCGGCGATGTCGGTTCGGGCGAAGACGCAGCATAGCGTCCTTTGCGCCCGAACCGTGCGACCGTCAAAACGCGCTGCGGAAAATCTCCTCGATCTGCCGCTGATCCGCTGCACGTGGGTTGGTCACGCCGCACGCGTCTTTCAAGGCGTTGCTGGCGAGCGTCGGGATGTCGTTGAGCCGGGCGCCGAGTTCACGCAACCCGGCGGGGATTTCCACATCCCTGGCCAGGCTGCGGATCGCCGTAATGGCTGCCTGCGCGCCCTCTTCCGGGCTGAAGCCGCGAATATCGGCGCCCATTGCGTGGGCCACGTCGGTCAGGCGCTCGGCGCACACCAGCGCGTTGAAGCTCTGCACATGCGGCAACAGCACGGCGTTACAAACGCCATGGGGCAAGTCGTAGAAACCACCCAGCTGGTGCGCCATGGCATGCACGTAGCCAAGGGACGCATTATTGAACGCCATGCCCGCGAGGAACTGTGCGTAAGCCATGTTTTCCCGCGCGGCCAGGTCGCTGCCATCGCGCACGGCCAGGCGCAGGTTGCTGCTGATCAGCGTCATCGCCTTCAGCGCGCAGGCATCGGTGATCGGGTTGGCAGCGGTGGACACGTAGGCTTCGATGGCGTGGGTCAGCGCGTCCATCCCGGTGGCGGCGGTCAGGCTTTTGGGCATGGCGACCATCAGCGCCGGGTCGTTGACCGACAGCAGCGGCGTGACGTTGCGGTCGACGATGGCCATTTTCACGTGACGGGTTTCGTCAGTGATGATGCAGAAACGCGTCATCTCGCTGGCGGTGCCGGCGGTGGTGTTGATGGCGATCAACGGCAGTTGCGGCTTCTCGGATTGATCGACGCCTTCGTAGTCACGAATCTGCCCGCCATTGGTCGCGCACAACGCGATGCCTTTGGCGCAGTCGTGGGGCGAACCACCGCCCAGCGACACCACGAAATCACAGCGACTTTCCTTGAGCAGGCCAAGCCCGCTCTCGACGTTGGCGATGCTCGGGTTGGGCTTGGCGCCGTCGAAGATGACCGAGTCGATGTCTTTCATTGCCAGCCTTTCGGCGATCATCGCAGCCACGCCCGCCTTGGCCAGCCCGGCGTCGGTGACGATCAGCGCCTTTTTAAAACCGTACTTGCCGATGGCGTCCATGGCCTCGTCGAGGCAACCAATACCCATGATGTTCACGGCGGGGATGAAAAACGTGCTGCTCATGGCGAATCTCCAGGTCTGGGCCGTATCGGCGGTTCGATCCGGCGGATACTCACAGGATCGACCCATCGGCGCGGCGTTAACTTGATCTGGCTCAAGTCCGGGTCGTGATAAAGTCGCCGCCCATCCGACCTTTTGCTTTTTGAGACGACGACCGCAATGACCGATTTCCAGGATGTCGATGCCCAACTAGAAGACTGGAACGCCCTGCGCGCCACCGCCTCGATCAGCGGCCTGCTGGTGGGCAACGGCGCCAGCCGCGCGGTCTGGGACGATTTCGGCTACGACTCGCTGTTCGAAAACGCCCGCACCGTCGAAGAAAAACCCCTGAGCCAGTCCGAACTCAGCGTGTTCGACGCGATGCAAACGCGCAGTTTCGAGCAGGTGCTGGGTGCGCTGAAAACCACCAGCCGGGTGAACAAGGCCCTGGCCGTCAGCTCCGCCGCGCCGCGCAATCGCTACTACGCGATCAAGGAAGCGCTGATCAACACCGTGCACGCGGTGCACATCCCGTGGCGACTGGTGGTGCCTTCGACACTGGCGACGATCAATCAGGAACTGGGTCGTTACCGGACGGTGTTCACCACCAATTACGACTTGCTCAACTACTGGGCGATCCAGCACCAGCCGGATGCGATCACCGACCTGTTCCAGGGTGCCGAGCCAGGGTTTGATTTGAGCGCCACGGCGACCGATAAAACCCGTCTGCTGTACCTGCACGGCGGTTTGCATCTGGTGCGCAATCAGGACGGCACGGCACGCAAACTGATGTCGACCGAAGGCACGCTGCTGGGCAGCTTTGCGATCAACAACACGATCAAGACGCTGGATGACGTGCCGCTGTTTGTGAACGAAGGGCCGAGTGCAGACAAGCTCAAGACCATCCGCAGCTCGGATTATCTGTCGTTTTGCTATGACCAGTTATTGGGGCATGCCGAGGGCTTGTGCATCTTTGGGCATGCGCTGGGCGAGCAGGACAGCCACATCATTCATGCGTTGCGCCAGGCGAAACCCAAGATGGTCGCGATTTCGATTTATCCGCGCAGCAAGGCGTTTATCCAGCATCAGAAGCGGCATTACGCGAAGGTGTTTGAGGGGACCGGATCAGAGCTGCGGTTTTTTGATTCGAAGACGCATGCGCTTGGAAGTCCCAAGCTCACCGTTCCCGTCGAGGTGTAACACCGATTTTGTAGGAGCCGGCTTGCTGGCGATGGCGGCGGGTCAGTCGACGCATTTATCGCCTGATCGGACGCAATCGCCAGCAAGCCGGCTCCTACAGGGGTGCGCGGTGTTATGCAGCTCACTCTTCAGCGCTATGCACCACCACCAGCAACTGCGCCTGAACCTCGCCCACTGAGCGGATCCGGTGCGGTTTCTGCGCATTGAAGTGCAGCGCATCACCGCGCTCTAGCAGCACGCGCTCGTTCATGAAGTCCACTTCCACCTGCCCTTCATGGACAAACAGAAACTCCTCCCCCACGTGTTCCTTGAAGGTTTTGTCCGCGAATTCGAACGGCGGATAAATGATGAACGGCAGCAGACTGCGCTCACTCACCTGATGCGCCAGCACCGCATAGCCGGGGCTCTCATCATTGACCGCCAGCGACTGACGTTCATGGCTGCGCACCAGGCTGTAGCTGTCGAGGCTGACGCTATCTTCGGAGAACAATTCCTCGACCTTGACGTTCAGCGCCTTGGCCAGCTTCAGCGCAGCCGCGATGGACGGCGTATTCAACCCGCGCTCGACTTTCGACAGATAGCTCTTGGTCATCCCGGATTTTTCAGCCAGGGCCTCAAGCGTCACGCCCAGTTTTTTTCTCAGTAATTTCAAACGGATAGACATGCAGAACGATTAATCCATCGAGGAGGCAACGATTCATCCTTGCCAATGACACAAAGTGTCATATAGCATCATTTGTGTCATTTGCATTCACCAAGGCCTTGCGAGCAACGAGTGAACGGCAAATCCGACGTCCATTGAACCATCCAAAGGACACCGATATGGCCAAGACCTTAGCATTACCCAAAGAGCAACTGGTCAAGCAAGCGCTGACCCAGATGCAAAATACCCTGGCAGATAATACGTGGACCGACCGGCAAAAGCTGGCCCTGACCTGCCGCATTCTGTTCGAGCACGGCCACGACTCCGGCCTGGCCGGGCAGATCACCGCCCGTGGCCCGCAGCCCGGCACTTACTACACTCAACAACTGGGCCTGGGTTTCGACGAAATCACCGCCAGCAACCTGCTGCTGGTCAACGAAGACCTGGAAGTGCTTGAAGGCCACGGCATGCCCAACCCGGCCAACCGTTTCCACAGTTGGGTGTACCGCGCCCGGCCGGACGTGAACTGCATCATTCACACGCACCCGACGCACGTCGCGGCGCTGTCGATGCTCGAAGTGCCGCTGCAGATTTCCCACATGGACCTCTGCCCGCTCTACGACGATTGCGCGTTTCTCGAAGGCTGGCCGGGTGTGCCGGTCGGTAACGAAGAAGGCGAACTGATTGCCGGCGCCCTCGGCGACAAGCGCGCGGTCCTGCTGTCGCACCACGGCCAGTTGTCCACCGGCACGACCATCGAAGAAGCCTGTGTGATCGCGCAACTGATCGAACGCGCCGCGAAGCTGCAACTGTTGGCCATGAGCGCCGGGACCATCAAGCCGATCATTCCGAAACTGGGCCGTGAAGCCCACGACTGGATCTCGAAACCCAAGCGCCATGGCGCTGCGTTCAACTACTACGCTCGGCAGAACCTGCGCCAACACGCCGATTGCCTGAACTGAACCCACGCATTTTCAAGAGGAGCGTCGCCATGTCGACCCCAACGATTCACGGCATCATCGGCTACACCATCACCCCGTTCACCGCCAATGGCGAAGGCGTTGATCTCGACGCGCTCGGACGTTCCATCGACCGCCTGATCGACGACGGCGTCCACTCGATCGCGCCGCTGGGCAGCACCGGCGAAGGCGCCTACCTGAGCGACGCGGAGTGGGACCAGGTCAGCGAGTTCAGCATCAAGCACGTGGCCAAACGGGTGCCGACCATCGTCAGCGTATCCGACCTGACCACCGCCAAAGCGGTGCGCCGCGCACGTTTCGCCGAAGCCCATGGCGCCGACGTGGTGATGGTCTTGCCGACGTCTTACTGGAAACTCAGCGAAGCGGAAATCCTCGCCCATTACCGCGCCATCGGCGACAGCATCGGCGTACCGATCATGCTCTACAACAACCCGGCCACCAGCGGCACGGACATGTCGGTCGACCTGATCCTGCGCATCGTCAACACCGTGGACAACGTGACCATGGTCAAGGAGAGCACCGGCGACATCCAGCGCATGCACCAATTGCAACGGCTCGGCGAAGGTCAGGTGCCGTTCTACAACGGCTGCAATCCGCTGGCGCTGGAGGCTTTTGCAGCGGGTGCGAAAGGCTGGTGTACGGCGGCGCCGAACCTGATTGCGCAGCTCAATCTCGATTTGTATGAAGCGGTATTGGCCAATGATCTGAGCAAGGCGCGTGAATTGTTCTATCGCCAGTTGCCGTTGCTGGACTTCATTTTGAAGGGCGGGTTGCCGGCGACGATCAAGGCCGGTTTGCGTGCGACCGGGCTGGAGGTGGGGGATCCGCGATTGCCGGTGTTTCCTCTCGGTGAGGCTGGGCTGAGTCAGCTTCAAGGCTTGTTGAACGCGTTGCGCTGATCCCCAAACCCTGTAGGAGCCAGCTTGCTGGCGATGGTGTGTCAGTCGACACTTCTGTAGCTGACACACCATCGCCGGCAAGCCGGCTCCTACAAGGGTTTTGTGTGGTTTTTAGAGCACCGGCAAGGTCTTGTCCTTGATCACGGTGGTCGGGCCGTTGGTCTTCACGCTGGCGATGCCTTTTTCCCGCGCGGCCTCGGAAGAATAGGCCTCGCTGCTGCCGATGATCTCGTGGTTGGCGGCCTTGAGGTTGAAATACGGATGGCCATCCTTGGTTGTCTTTTTCTCGTAGCGCTCATCCAGCGGGCTGTTCTTCTGCACTGAGGCGATGCCGTTTTCGGCGGCGCTGCGAGTGGTGTAGTGCTCGCTGTTCAGAATGGTTTCGGCATTCGCCGCTTTCAGCACGAAGCGAAACTGGCCGTTGCTGGTTTTGCTCAACTCATACCATCCAGACATAATTTTTCTCCTTGGCGATTGAGGGGTTTCGCGCTTCAGAGTAAAGACCAGCCATGGATTTTTGTCGCCTGAACCGGCCTCTTCGCGGGCAAGCCTCGCTCCTACAGGAACGCGTTCCCCTGTAGGAGCGAGGCTTGCCCGCGAATGGATCGACACGGTCTACGCTATTTCACCACCGCACGAACCACCGACAACTCCGGCGCCTGCACCCGCCGTTGCGACAAATACCGCGTACAACTCACCCGCAAGAACGAAGCAAAATTCACCACTTCCCCGCGATAATCCATCACCTCTTCATACAGCTTGGCGATCAACTGGTTGGTGGTCATGCCGTCGACTTCGGCGATTTCGCTGAGGATGTCCCAGAACTGATTCTCCAGCCGCAGGGTGGTGACCACCCCGCAGATGCGCAGCGAGCGGGAGCGCGATTCGTAGAGAATCGGGTCGGCCTTGACGTAGAGCTCGCACATGAAAAAGTCCCTCGTTACAGCGTGATTTTGGTGCCCAGCAACCCGAGGAAACCGGCGAGCCAGCTCGGGTGGGCCGGCCAGGCCGGAGCAGTGGCCAGATTGCCTTGAACGTGACCTTCCGTCACCGGGATATCGATAAACGTACCGCCGGCCAAGCGTACTTCCGGTGCGCAAGCCGGGTAGGCGCTGCATTCGCGACCTTCCAGAATGCCTGCCGCCGCCAGCAATTGCGCACCGTGGCACACGGCGGCGATCGGTTTGCCGGCCTTGTCGAAGGCACGCACCAGGTCTAGGACTTTTTCGTTCAGGCGCAGGTATTCCGGGGCACGACCGCCGGGGATCAGCAGCGCGTCGTAGTCGGCTTCAGCAACCTTGGCAAAATCGAAGTTCAAGGCAAACAGATGCCCAGGCTTTTCGCTGTAGGTCTGGTCGCCTTCGAAGTCGTGGATCGCCGTGCGCACGGTCTGGCCGGCGGATTTGTCCGGGCAGACGGCGTGCACCGTGTGGCCGACCATCAGCAGTGCCTGGAACGGCACCATCACTTCGTAGTCTTCGACGTAATCGCCGACCAGCATCAGGATTTTCTTGGCAGCCATGGGGAGGACTCCTCTGGGGAAATGCTTAGGAGTATTCAAGGTAGTCGTTATCCAGAGGGGCAGGTAATAACCAGCTACTACGGCGTTATCGTTCTTCGCGGGCAAGCCTCGCTCCTACAGGATTTCGGTTGGTCGCGGTAATGCGCTCGGCACAAAACCTGTAGGAGCGAGGCTTGCCCGCGAAGGCGTCCTCAACTGTACGGATAACTCTGCGCCTAGCTGTAGCACCGCAGCCAACACGGTTTATGGCTAGATGAAGACACTTCCCACCACCCTCGATTCTGGTTCCCCTCATGTCCACGCGCGAAAACACCGGCATGGCCCTCGGCCTGCTCGGCGTTGTGATTTTCAGCCTGACCCTGCCCTTCACACGGATCGTCGTGCAGGAACTCCATCCGTTGCTCAACGGCCTCGGCCGTGCGCTGTTCGCGGCGATTCCGGCGGCGCTGTTGTTGCTGTGGCGCAGGGAAAAATGGCCGACCTGGAAACAGGTCAAAGGCCTGACGCTGGTGATCGCCGGCGTGATCCTCGGCTTCCCGGTTTTATCCGCCTGGGCGATGCAAACCTTGCCCGCGTCCCACGGCGCATTGGTCAACGGCCTGCAACCTCTGTGCGTGGCGCTGTACGCCGCGTGGTTGTCCCACGAACGCCCGTCGAAAGCCTTCTGGGCCTGCGCCGCGCTGGGCAGTGCGCTGGTGCTGGGTTACGCGTTGATCAGCGGTGCCGGGAGCATTCAGGCCGGTGATTTGCTGATGCTCGGCGCGATTGCCGTAGGCGGTCTGGGGTATGCCGAAGGGGGGCGCTTGGCCAAGGAGATGGGCGGCTGGCAGGTGATCTGCTGGGCGCTGGTGCTGTCGACGCCGCTGTTGATCGGACCGGTGGTGTACCTGGCGCTGCAACACCAGGGCGAAATTTCGGCCAAGACCTGGTGGGCCTTTGGTTATGTTTCGCTGTTCTCGCAGTTCATCGGCTTCTTCGCCTGGTACGCCGGGTTGGCCATGGGTGGCATTGCCCGGGTCAGTCAGATCCAGCTGTTGCAGATCTTCTTCACCATCGCGTTTTCGGCGTTGTTCTTCGGTGAACACATCGAGCCGATCACCTGGCTGTTTGCTGCCGGGGTGATCGTGACGGTGATGTTGGGGCGTAAAACGGCGGTCAAACCTGCACGTATTGCCACCGCGTAACTCTGACCGCCCCCGAATGCACTGACACAACTCAATCCTGTAGGAGCCGGCTTGCCGGCGATGGCGTCCGTGAAATCGCCGGCAAGCCGGCTCCTACAAGGTGTTTCAGAGGTATTTGTCAGAGCGCAGCAGGGTTTCCAGGCAATGTTCGGTGATGTGGTAGAAATCCTTCAGCTCCTGAATCTTCACCAACAACTGGGTCGGGTCCACCGGCTCGGCGCGCTTGACCGCCAGGATCATCTTGTTCTTGTTGGTGTGGTCCAGTGAGATGAACTCGAACACCTTGGTTTCATAACCGCAAGCTTCAAGGAACAACGCACGCAAACTGTCGGTGACCATTTCCGCTTGCTGACCCAGGTGCAAACCGTATTGCAGCATCGGCTTGAGCAGCGCCGGGCTCTGGATTTGCAGGCGGATCTGCTTGTGGCAGCACGGCGAGCACATGATGATCGACGCGCCGGAACGAATGCCGGTGTGGATCGCATAATCAGTGGCGATGTCGCAGGCATGCAGCGCGATCATCACATCCAGCTCGCTCGGCGCCACACTGCGCACGTCACCACACTTGAACACCAGCCCCGGGTGTTCCAGTTTCGCGGCGGCGGCGTTGCACAGGTTGACCATTTCTTCACGCAGCTCGACCCCGGTCACTTCGCCTTCGGCGTTCAGGGTGTTGCGCAAATAGTCGTGGATCGCGAACGTCAGGTAGCCCTTGCCCGAACCGAAGTCCGCGACCCGCACCGGTTTGTCCAGTGCCAGCGGCGAGGTGGTCAGGGCATGGCTGAAGACTTCGATGAACTTGTTGATCTGCTTCCACTTGCGCGACATCGCCGGGATCAGCTCGTGCTTGCTGTTGGTCACTCCGAGGTCGGCGAGGAACGGCCGGCTGAGGTCGAGGAAGCGGTTTTTCTCGCGGTTGTGCTCGGCGGACGGCACTTCGCGCAATTGCTGAGGTTTGCTCTTGAACAGCGAAGACTTGCCCTTTTTGCTGTATTCGAGCTGGGCTTCGTCGGTCAGCGACAACAAATGCGCATTTTTGAACGAGGCCGGCAGCAACGCGGCGATGGTCGCCACGCCCTCGGCCAGCGGCAGGTTCTTGGTGATGTCGCGGGTTTTGTAGCGGTAGACGAAGGACAGGCAAGGCTGATCCTTGACCGTCAGTTGCTTGATGATCAGCCGTTGCAGATCCGCTTCGGTGCCGACGTACTTGGCCAGCACCAGTTTGATAAAGGCATTGGCGTCGAGGCTGGTTTGCAGCAGGTCGATGAACTGGGCGTGGTGATCCGGCGCGAGGCTGGCGGGAGTGGCGGTGACGGACATGGAAAAAACGGCCTCGGGCGGAGCGAATCGGGAATGGCGGGTATTTTAGGGGGGATAAGGATTGAGGGCACGGGTAATTTCCCGAACGGCACACATCCCCTGTGGGAGCGGGCTTGCTCGCGAAGGCGGTGCTCAATCCAACATTGATGCCGGCTGACACGACGCCTTCGCGAGCAAGCCCGCTCCCACAGGGGAAAGCGTCGCGGCCTGGGATTCAGCCTAGAACCACCAACCGGTTCGGCAGCTCATTGCGCACATGCGTCACCGGCACGTGCACCTTGAGCAACTCGCCGCACGCCTCCACGCACGTCACAAAGCCCTGCAACGTCTGCCCCTGTTTCACCTGCTGGGTGAACGCCGCCACAATGGCGTCCCAGTTCTTGTTGTCCAGCCGTTTGGAAATCCCTTCGTCCACCAGGATTTCCACATAGCGCTCGGCCTCGCAAACGAAAATCAGCATGCCGGTGCTGCCAACGGTGTGGTGCAGGTTTTGCTCCAGGAACTGCCGGCGCGCCAGGTTCGAGGCGCGCCAGTGACGCACCGAGCGCGGGATCAGGTGCGTGGTGACTTTCGGAATACGGAACACCAGGCACAGCACGATGAAGGTGAGCCATTGCACCAGCAGCAGGCTGTGCATGGTCAGCCAGCCGGTCAAATAATGCACGACACCCGGCACCACCAGCGCCAGCAGGCTGGCCCATAGCAGCGGGATGTACGCATAGTCGTCGGCGCGGGCTGCAAGCACCGTCACCAGCTCGGCATCGGTGTCGCGCTCGACCCGGGCGATTGCCTCGGCGACTTTGCGTTGTTCGTGTTCAGTCAGTAATGCCATGTCTTAAAGTGCTCGTTCATTATTGTTATCACCAGCCGCCCGACGAACCGCCGCCCCCGAAACTGCCCCCACCGCCGCTGAAGCCCCCGCCTCCACCGCCGCCGCCAAAACCACCACCGCCGAAACCACCACTCGAACCACCCGACCCGCCTCGGCCCGCCGGCAGAATCCCGAACATCTGCAAGACGAATATCATCAGGATGAACAGAACCACCAGAAACACGAAAATCCCCGGGTGTCGGGAAACAAAATCACCGTCCTGATCGCCGCCCGACTCATAAATAGTCGACGGTTCATCCAGCGGGCTGCCGCCCAACACCACCAGCATCGCCGCGACCCCGTCGCTGATGCCCTTGCTGAAGTTACCGGCCTTGAACGCCGGGGTGATCACCTGATGGATGATCACCGAACTCTGCGCATCGGTCAGGCGATCTTCCAGGCCATAACCGACTTCAATCCGCAGCTTGCGCTCATCTCGGGCGACGATCAGCAGCGCGCCATTGTTCTTGTCCTTCTGGCCGATGCCCCAATGACGCCCGAGTTGGTAACCGAAGTCGGCAATCTCGGCGCCCTGCAAGTCCGGCAACGTCACCACCACCAACTGCTCGCCGGTGGCCTTTTCATGGGCATTGAGCTGTTGCGTCAGCTGCTCGCGCACCGACGGCTCGATCATCCCGGCGTTGTCCACCACCCGCCCGGTCAGCTCCGGAAACTTCAGCTCGGCCTGGGCCGTGGCAGCAAACACCCAAAGCAACAGCGCCAGGCCCACATTCAACACGCGCATTGGCAACCTCATCCGTGGTAATGCTTCAAGCCGGTCAGAACTTCACTTCAGGCGCTTTCTCGGCACCGGGGGTGGTGGCTTCAAAGGTTTCGCGGATCGGCAAGTCGCTGTACATCACGGTGTGCCACAAGCGGCCCGGGAAAGTGCGGATTTCGGTGTTGTAGTTCTGCACCGCGAGAATGAAATCGCGACGCGCCACGGCGATGCGATTCTCGGTGCCTTCCAGTTGCGATTGCAACGCCAGGAAATTCTGGTTGGCCTTGAGGTCCGGATAACGCTCGGACACCACCATCAAACGGCTCAAGGCACCGGTCAACTGATCCTGCGCCTGCTGGAACTGCTTGAGTTTCTCGGGGTTGTCGAGGGTGCTGGCATCCACCTGAATGGACGTCGCCTTGGCCCGGGCTTCAATCACCGCAGTCAGGGTTTCCTCCTCGTGTTTCGCATAGCCCTTGACGGTTTCCACCAGGTTGGGGATCAGGTCGGCGCGGCGCTGGTACTGGTTTTGCACCTGGCCCCAGGCGGCCTTGGCCTGTTCGTCGAGGGTCGGAATATTGTTGATGCCGCAACCGGCCAGCAACGTGGTCAGCAACATCAAGGCTGCGACCTGCAGGCTCGACCGAGTGTGATGTCGTACATTCATCTGGTTGACGCTCCCGTGCACATTCCGTTGAAAAAACAACCAGCAACCTCCTGACCGGACACTTCGGGCATAATCTGCCGCCGCTACTGGATTGCATCGAGCCAATGGGCTAAAAGATGCCCCTGCGCGAAAACACTGCGCAAGTGTGCCCGCATTTACCTGAACAACAATAGTCGCTCCCTAAATTTTGGCTGACCGGCGCGTATTCACTGCCGTTTGGGCTTTTGAGAAAACCATTCATGAAGAAGCTGTGTTTGCTGGGCCTGTTCGTCAGCCTGGCCAGTCATAACGTATTGGCCGCCACGACGCCCACACCTCTGGAAAACAAGGACGCTTTCATCAGCAACCTGATGAAGCAGATGACCCTCGATGAAAAAATCGGCCAGTTGCGCCTGATCAGCATCGGCCCGGAAATGCCTCGGGAGCTGATCCGCAAGGAAATTGCCGCCGGTAACATCGGCGGTACGTTCAACTCGATCACCCGCCCGGAAAACCGTCCGATGCAGGACGCGGCGATGCGCAGCCGGTTGAAGATCCCGATGTTCTTCGCCTACGACGTGATCCACGGCCACCGCACGATTTTCCCGATCCCTATCGCCTTGGCCTCGAGCTGGGACATGGACGCCATTGGCCTGTCCGGGCGCATCGCCGCCAAGGAAGCTTCGTCGGACGGCGTCGACCTCACTTTTGCGCCGATGGTCGACATCTCCCGCGACCCGCGCTGGGGCCGTACTTCCGAAGGCTTCGGTGAAGACACCTATCTGGTGTCGCGCATCGCCGGCGTGATGGTCAAGGCATTCCAGGGCGCCGGCGCGAACGCGGCCGACAGCATTATGGCCAGCGTCAAGCACTTCGCCTTGTATGGCGCGGTCGAGGGCGGTCGCGACTACAACGTCGTCGACATGAGCCCGGTCAAGATGTACCAGGATTACCTGCCACCGTACCGCGCCGCGATTGACGCCGGTGCTGGTGGGGTCATGGTCGCGTTGAACTCGATCAACGGCATACCGGCCACCGCCAACACCTGGCTGATGAACGACCTGTTGCGCAAGGAATGGGGCTTCAAAGGCCTGGCGGTCAGCGACCACGGGGCGATTTTCGAGCTGATCAAGCACGGCGTTGCCGCTGATGGCCGCGAAGCCGCGAAGCTGGCGATCAAGGCCGGCATTCATATGAGCATGAACGACACGCTCTACGGCAAGGAGCTGCCAGGGCTGCTCAAGGCCGGCGAGATCCAGCAGAGCGACATCGATAATGCTGTGCGAGCGGTGCTCGATGCCAAGTACGACATGGGTCTGTTCAAGGACCCGTACCTGCGCATCGGCAAGGCTGAAGATGATCCGGTCGACACTAACGCCGACAGCCGCCTGCACCGCGCCGAGGCCCGCGACGTTGCGCGCCGCAGCCTGGTGTTGCTGAAGAACCAGGGCGAAACCCTGCCGCTGAAGAAAACCGCGAAAATCATGCTGGTCGGTCCGTTGGCCAAGGCACCGATCGACATGATGGGCAGTTGGGCCGCCAACGGTCGCCCTGCGCAATCGGTGACACTGTTCGACGGTATGACCACCGCACTCGGTGCGCAGTCGACGCTGATCTACGCCCGTGGCGCCAACATCACCAGCGACAAGAAGGCGCTGGATTACCTGAACTTCCTCAACTTCGACGCACCGGAAGTGGTCGATGACCCGCGCTCGGCGCAAGTGCTGATCGACGAAGCGGTGAAAGCCGCCAAGGATGCCGATGTGGTGGTGGCAGCCGTGGGCGAATCCCGTGGCATGTCCCACGAGTCCTCCAGCCGTACCGACCTGAATATTCCGGAAAACCAGCGTGAACTGATTCGCGCCTTGAAGGCCACCGGAAAACCACTGGTGCTGGTGTTGATGAACGGACGTCCGTTGTCGATTCTCCAGGAGAAGGAACAGGCTGACGCGATTCTGGAAACCTGGTTCAGCGGCACTGAAGGCGGCAACGCCATCGCCGACGTTTTGTTCGGCGACTACAACCCGTCGGGCAAACTGCCGATCACCTTCCCGCGTTCGGTGGGCCAGATTCCGACCTACTACAACCACCTGAGCATTGGCCGGCCGTTCACGCCGGGCAAACCGGGCAACTACACCTCGCAGTATTTCGATGACACCACCGGCCCCCTGTTTCCGTTCGGCTTCGGTCTGAGCTACACCGATTTCAGCCTGACCGACATGGCCCTGTCATCGACCACGCTGAACAAGACCGGCAAGCTCGACGCCAGCGTCATGGTGAAAAACACCGGCAAGCGCGACGGCGAAACCGTGGTGCAGTTGTACATCCAGGACGTGACCGGCTCGATGATCCGGCCACTGAAGGAACTGAAGAACTTCCAGAAAATCACGCTCAAGGCCGGTGAACAGAAAGTCGTGCACTTCACCATCACCGAGGATGACCTGAAGTTCTTCAACGCTCAGTTGAAGTACGCAGCGGAGCCAGGCAAGTTCAACGTGCAGATCGGCCTGGATTCCCAGGACGTGACGCAGCAGAGCTTCGAACTTCTGTAATCCTTCAAACGCCACAAAACCTGTGGGAGCGGGCTTGCTCGCGAAAGCGGACTGTCAGTCAACATCTTCGTTGACTGACACGGCCCCTTCGCGAGCAAGCCCGCTCCCACATTTGATCCCAGTGTTTTCGGGATCTGCGTTCAGCCCCGGCGATCCAGCAGATTCACCACCAGCCGATCCACCCATCCCCAGATCCTCTGCTTCACCCGCCGCCACAGCGGCCGGCGTTGCCAGGCCTCCAGGCTCACTTCCTGGCTCAATGCAAAGTCCCGCTCGAAACTCGCCGCCACCGCACGCGTCAGCCCCGGGTCCAGCGCTTCAAGGTTGGCTTCCAGGTTGAATCGCAAATTCCAGTGATCGAAATTACACGAGCCAATGCTCACCCAATCATCGACCAGCACCATTTTCAGGTGCAGGAAACACGGCTGGTATTCGAAGATCTTCACCCCGGCCTTGAGCAATCGCGGGTAGTAACGATGCCCGGCATAACGCACCGACGGGTGATCGGTGCGCGGACCGGTCAACAACAGACGCACATCAACGCCTCGAGCTGCCGCCCGGCGCAACGAGCGGCGGACTTTCCAGGTCGGCAGGAAATACGGTGTGGCCAGCCAGATTCGCTTTTGCCCGCTGTTCAGCGCACGAACCAGCGATTGCAGGATGTCGCGGTGCTGGCGGGCGTCGGCATACGCGACCCGGCCCATGCCCTCGCCCATCGGCGGCACACGTGGCAATCGCGGCAAACCGAAATGCGAGGCAGGTTTCCAGGCGCGGCGATGGCGGTTGGCGATCCATTGGCGATCGAACAGCAACTGCCAATCGATGACCAGAGGACCGGTGATTTCCACCATCACTTCGTGCCATTCGCTGACGTCTTCGCCCGGCGTCCAGAACTCATCGGTGACACCGGTGCCGCCGACCACAGCCATGCTCTGATCGACCAGCAACAGCTTGCGATGATCGCGGTAGAAATTGCCGACCCAGCGTCGCCAGCTCAGGCGATTGTAGAAGCGCAGCTCTACGCCGGCCGCCATCAGCCGCTGACGCAAGGTCAGGGTAAACGCGAGGCTGCCGTAATCATCGAACAGGCAGCGCACCCGCACGCCGCGCTCAGCGGCCTGGACCAGTGCCTGAACCATGGCCTCGGCACACGCGCCCGCCTCCACCAGGTACAGCTCCAGTTCAACTTGTTCCTCGGCGCGCGCAATCGCGACCAGCATCCGCGGAAAGAACTGCGGACCGTCGATCAGCAGTTCGAAGCTGTTGCCTTCACGCCAGGGAAAAATCGCGCCGGCCATGTCAGCGCGCCGTGAAAATCAGCACCGCACCCACCGGCACCGACAGACTGATGGCCGACAACCCGGCGACCTTGCGCAAGCTGTCCAGCCCCGGCGCCAGATCAAAATCCTCGGCGTTGATCACCAGTGGTTCGAGCGTGACCACCTGAAAGCGCCGGTCATCGAGGCGAGTCGCCAACAACTCGGCGTTGTACTCACGGGTTTTGCCGTGGAGGTTGACGGTCACCGGCAAGCGCAGCTCGAGTTGCGCACCAGGGGCGAGGTCGTTGATCGGGCGCAAATCAATCTGCGCAGTGATCAACGCTTCGGGAAAGGTCTGGATCTCGAACAACTCCTTGCGCATGCGTTCGTCACGCAAGGGGATGCCGCTGTTCACCGAATCCAGCTCGACTTCCACCTCGGCCAGTCCCTTGGGACTGACCTTGCCATGCAGCACCAGGAAGCGCTGCACTTCGGAAACATTGGCGTTTTTGGTGCTGACAAATGACAGCCGCGAGGATTCGCCGTCCAGGTACCAATTGGCCTGAGCCGACAAAGTAGCGCTGGCCAGCAGCACAAAGGCGAGGGTTTTGGTGAGGGACCGCTTGAACATAAAGACTCGTGGGGCAGATAAACCTGAACGAACCTTAACCGTCCGCGAGCGCATTGCAAACCGCGATGACCAAACACAGCACCTGTAGGAGCCCGGCTTGCCGGCGATGGCGTCCCTGAGATCGCCATCGCCAGCAAGCCGGCTCCTACAGGTTTGGCGTGAACCTTCAACCTTGAGCACACCGCAAATCCGTAGGAGCCCGGCTTGCCGGCGATGGCGTTCCTGAGATCGCTATCGCCAGCAAGCCGGCTCCTACAGGTTTGGCGTGAACCTTCAATTCTTGAGCACACCGCAAATCCGTAGGAGCCCGGCTTGCCGGCGATGGCGTTCCTGAGATCGCTATCGCCGGCAAGCCGGCTCCTACAAAAGCAATCTGTCAGGGTTGCAGACGGCAGCCTTGGTGTTCGCCGATCCATTGCGCGCTGTTGCTGCGCCCCATGCCGCTGACCGTCACGCGTTTGCCGGCGGCGTCATCGGTAAAACCGCTGAAGGGCAGCCATTGCTTCACATAGCCACGGCAATACTCGGCGTCGTTGTTCATCACGTATCGGCACGAGCAGTATTCCTTGGCGGTGTAGGCGCTGATGATGTCCGGGAAGGCCCATAGCGCCACGCGCTCGTGCCAGATCCAGCCAAGCAAGGCGATCAGCAGGATCAACAACAGCGAACTGAACGGTCGGCGGCGGACAAACGGGCGACAGCTCATGGCTGCACCTTCCCGGCGAATGCCTTGCGCGCAAGGTTGAGCAATGCGTTGTGGCTGTAGCTACCGTCGCGGTCGTCGCCGTAGCGCACGATCACCAGTTTTTCGCTGGGGATCACGTACATCGCCTGACCCCAATGGCCAAGGGCGGCGAAGGTATCGGGAGGTGCATCGGGCCAGGGTTGTGCTGCGCCATCCACGGCGCGGTTGAGCCACCACTGACCGCCCGGAACTGCGTCGTCCTGATTCGCTTGATAGTGGGCGAAGGGCTCACGATTGAAGGTGACCCAGTCTTTGGGGAGCAATTGCCGCTCGCCCCAACGGCCGTCACGCGCCATCAACAGGCCGACTCGCGCCAGGTCGCGGGCGGTGAGGTAGGCATAGGACGAGGCGACGAAAGTGCCCGTGCCGTCGGTTTCCCACACCGCGTGGCGAATCCCCAGCGGCTCGAACAGCGCGGTCCACGGATAGTCGGGATAACGCGCCGGGCCGACGATGTTTTTCAGCGCCGCGGACAACAGATTGCTGTCGCCGCTGGAATAGCGAAAAGCCTGACCGGGCTTGGCGTACTCGGCGTGATCGGTGGTGAAGGCGGCCATGTCGTGATGGCCGCGGGTGTAGAGCATGGCTACCACCGAGGACTTCAACGGTGCGTATTCGTAGTCTTCCTGCCAGTCCAGGCCCGAGGCCCAGTGCAGCAGATCGGCCAGGGTGATCGCCGGGTGTTTTTTCAGCGCTGGATAGAACTTCAGCACCGGGTCCTGCAATTTGAACAGGCCTTCGCCATAGGCGACGCCGAGCACCGTGGCCATGAGGCTCTTGCTGATCGACCAGGTCAGGTGCGGCGTGTCGGCGCTGGTCGGGCCGGCGTAGCGTTCGTAGATCAACTGACCGTCGCGGATCACCAGCAAGGCGTCAGTGCGGATGCCTTTTCGGCTGATGTCATCTCGGGGTGGGAAGGCGTAGGTTTCCAGGGCTTGCAGCGCCGGGCCGCTCGGGGTCGGGCCAGTCGACCATTGCTCGGCGGGCCAGGTTTCGGCCTGGGTCGAGAGGCTGAGCAGCAGCATGAAAAACAGGGACAAGCCTTTGAACATGGCGGGGGCTCGGCGGATTTGATTGCTGAGCCTAGTTGAGGTTTATGACAGATCTAAAATTTGTGTCGTCAATGAAGACGCCTTCGCGGGCAAGCCTCGCTCCTACAGGGACGGTGCCATCCGTAGGAGCGAGGCTTGCCCGCGAAGAGGCCCGTCAGATCGCCGCCAACGCCTTGGCCAACCGCTTGCCCCGCGCCCCCGCCGCCAAATCCATCACCGCCTGATCCCGCTGCCACATCGCCGCCCACTGCGGCGGGCCATCGGCCAATGCCTGGTTCACCTCAACCTTCAACCCGTCGAACTGCGCAAACAACCCGCCCAGCAACACATGCCCCGCCGGATTGTTCGGCGCCTGCCGGCTCATTTCCGCACACCCGGCCAACAGCGCCAGCAAACGCAACTGCAAGGCCTGCGGCCAGTCGCTGTCCTGGCCGACGCCATACAACCACGCCGTCATCGCGCTCAACACATAGACGTCTTCCAGCGTTCTGAACGGTTTGACGTACGCATCCCAGCCATCCCCCGCCAGCAATTCACACAAGGCATGGTCGAGAAACAGCCGGCCATGACTGATGTCCGGCATCAGCGGGATCGGCGGGAGTTTTTCCAGACGCACACCCGGCTCACCGGGATAAACCACCGCCAGGCTCAGGCGCGGCGACTCGCCAGGCGCTTCACTGCGCGCAGCGATCAGCAGCCAGTCGGCCGCATCGCCGGCGGTCACGAAATCCTTGCGTCCGCTCAGGCGCAGTTCGCTCAGGCGCGTCTGCATGTCCGCCACTCGCAGGCTGCGCTGTTCGGTCGCGCACAACGCGCCAAGACTCGGCGGCGCGCTCGGCCACAGCATGCGCAAAGCCGCCTGATAGCCCACCAGAAACGCCAGCCCCGGTGTCGCCATCAGGCGTCCACCGCCCACCGCCAACTCAAACGGCGTGACCGTGCCCAACTGCTGCAACAAGGTCGCGAAGCCTTCACCGAGGTCCGGATTGGCGGGCAAGCGATCGCGGCGTTTCAACAGGGTTTGCCAGGGCATAAGAGGCTCCTCGTGGGCTGTCATATAAGCATCACCAAAGCTTCATGGCGATGACACCGGGGCTACATAGCCTGACTTTGCACAACACGGCCGCATAAAGAAAGTCGATCGGCTCTAACCCAAGACGGGTGACCAGCCCGCACGGAGAATCGCAATGACTCAGATCGCCCGCATCAGCGACACCGGCAATGAACGCCGCCTGCAAGCCGAACGCCTGGTGGGCGCCGAGGCCTTGCAGGAAGCCCAGGCTTTGCGCTTCAACGTGTTCAGCGGCGAGTTCAACGCCAAGCTCAAAGGCGCGGAACTGGGTCTGGACATGGATGACTATGATGTTCACTGCGCCCACATCGGCGTGCGTGACCTGAACACCGGGCGCCTGGTGGCAACCACCCGTTTGCTAGACCACACCGCCGCCAGCAGCCTGGGCAAATTTTACAGCGAAGAAGAATTCAGCCTGCACGGCCTGATCCAACTCAAAGGCCCGATCCTCGAAATCGGCCGTACCTGCGTCGACCCGGCCTACCGCAACGGCGGCACCATCGCCGTGCTCTGGGGTGAACTGGCCGAAGTCCTGAACCAGGGCGGCTACAGCTATCTGATGGGTTGCGCGAGCATCCCGATGCAGGACGGCGGCATTCAGGCTCACGCGATCATGCAGCGTCTGCGCGAACGTTACCTGTGCACCGAGAACCTGCGCGCCGAACCGAAAAAACCGTTGCCGGTTCTGGACATCCCCTCCAACGTCATCGCCGAAATGCCGCCGCTGCTCAAGGCCTACATGCGCCTCGGTGCGAAGATTTGCGGCGAGCCGTGCTGGGACGAAGACTTCCAGGTCGCCGACGTGTTCATCCTGCTCAAGCGCGACGAACTCTGCCCGCGCTACGCCAAACACTTCAAGGCGGCTGTGTAATGAGCCGCTTGCGGGTGTACGCGCGGATTGCGCGAGTGTTGGTCGTGGTGGCATTGGGGTTGAGCATGGCCAGTGTCTTCGGTTTGTTCGAGCGTTTGGGCATCGCCCATTCAATGGTCCGCCGTCAGCGCTGGTCGCGATTTTTCATGGCACGCCTGGCGAATGCCCTGCCCTTTCGCGTGACCGTGCACGGTGAATTGCCGAAGGAGCCGATGCTCTGGGTCAGCAACCACGTGTCCTGGACGGACATTCCGCTGCTGGGCATGCTCACGCCGATGTCATTCCTGTCCAAGGCCGAAGTGCGCACCTGGCCGGTGGCGGGCTGGTTGGCGGCCAAGGCCGGCAGCCTGTTTATCCGCCGTGGTTCGGGTGACAGTCAGTTGATCCGCAAACAGATGACGCGCCACCTGGAACAAGCGCATCCGCTGCTGATGTTCCCGGAAGGCACCACCACCGATGGCCGTTCGTTGCGCACCTTCCATGGTCGCTTGCTGTCGGCGGCGATTGATTCGCAAGCGAAGTTGCAACCGTTGGCGATTCGTTACCTGCGCGAGGGTGAAATCGATTCGCTGGCGCCGTTCATTGGCGATGATGACTTGCTCTCGCACCTGATGCGCCTGTTTGCCAATGACCGGGGCGATGTGGAGATTCATCTGCTCAAGCCGATTGCCTGCGAAGGCCGGGAACGCGCGGCGCTGGCGTTCGAAGCGCAGCAGGCGGTGCAGAAGGTGTTGTTTGGCGAGGTGGCGAAACCGGCAGAGCCACGGCGCCCCGGCGAACTCATCGCCGCGTAACACTGCCTTTCTGTAGGAGCGAGGCTTGCCCGCGAAGGGAACGCTGCGGTGTAACTGATATACCGCGTTATCGTTCTTCGCGGGCAAGCCTCGCTCCTACAGGTTTTGTGTCAGCGGTTCCGGGCGAAATCCTGAAGCTGTGGGTAGAACAACCGAAAATCCTCGCTCAACGGCTCATACAACATCCGCAACTCCTGCATCGCCGCCGCCAGTTCCTCGGGCCTGGTCAGCCGCCGCGAAATCCCCCGCAGTACCTGCTCCAACACGTCGAATTCCCGATAAGAACCCAGCCAGTCATTCGCCACCATGTGCGGCGCAATCCTCGCCAGGCGTTCCGGTAATTGCGGCTCATTGGACAGCACCCGATACACATCGCCGGTGAACAGCGCCAGCGGCCGGTCGGCATACAGCGTCCAGTCCCGCGCCAGGCAATGGTCAAAAAACACATCGAGCACGATCCCGGCATAACGCCGGCGGGTCAGGGAAAACCGCGACAACGCCACGTCCACCATCGGATGGCGGTCGGTAAACACGTCGATGCTGCGATGCAACTGGATAGCCGCTTCGATCTCCGGGTCGAACTGCCCTTGCAGCCGTCCTTTGACGAAATCGCCATACAGACTGCCGAGCAATTGACCGGGACGCTGGCCACCGAGGTGAAGATGTGCGAGATAGTTCATGCCGCCCAGCTTAACACTGCGGCATTCATATCGTTATAACCCGATATACCGATTTATGCGGTCATCAGATCAAAATCATATTTGTATATCGCGAAATACCGATTTAAAGTTCGCCTCATCGCGATATAGCGTTTTACTCATCACGAGCCCCAAGCCATGAACCTCGACCTCGACGAAATAATAAAAGCCCTGGCACACCCAGTACGGCGAGAAATCCTGCACTGGCTCAAAGACCCGGACGTCGAATTTCCCGACCAGACCCACAGCAACGAGCACGGCGTCTGCGCCGGGCAGATCGATCAACGGTGCGGTTTGTCGCAGTCCACGGTGTCCGCACACCTGGCGACCCTGCAACGCGCCGGCCTGATCAGCAGCCGCAAAGTCGGCCAGTGGCACTTTTTCAAACGCAACGAGGAAACCATCCAGGAATTCCTCCGCACCTTCAGCAAAGAGCTCTGACCCTTAACGTCAGTCAGCCGACAAGGAATCAACAATGCCCCTCTCGCTCCTCATCCTGGCCTTGAGCGCCTTCGCCATCGGCACCACCGAGTTCGTCATCATGGGCCTGCTGCCCGATGTGGCGGCCGACCTCGGTGTGTCGATCCCCGGCGCCGGCTGGCTGGTGACCGGTTACGCCCTGGGCGTGGCCATCGGTGCGCCGTTCATGGCACTGGCCACCGCCAGGCTGCCGCGCAAGGCTGCACTGGTGGCGTTGATGGGGATATTCATCATCGGCAATCTGCTCTGCGCAGTGGCCAGTGACTACAACGTGCTGATGTTTGCCCGAGTGGTGACAGCCCTCTGCCACGGTGCGTTCTTCGGTATCGGTTCGGTAGTGGCTGCGGGCCTGGTGCCAGCCAACAAACGCGCTTCGGCCGTGGCCCTGATGTTCACTGGCCTGACCCTGGCCAACGTCCTCGGCGTGCCGCTGGGCACCGCGCTGGGTCAACAAGCGGGCTGGCGCTCGACGTTCTGGGCGGTGACCGTTATCGGCGTGATCGCCTTGATCGGCCTGATCCGCTTCCTGCCGGCCAAGCGCGACGAAGAGAAACTCGACATGCGCGCCGAGCTGCGTGCCCTCAAAGGCGCCGGTATCTGGCTGTCGTTGAGCATGACCGCGCTGTTCGCCGCGTCGGTGTTCACCTTGTTCACCTACGTCGCCCCGCTGCTGGGCGAGGTGACCGGCGTCTCGCCACGCGGCGTGACCTGGACGCTGATGCTCATCGGCCTGGGCCTGACGGTCGGCAACATCATCGGCGGCAAACTGGCCGACAAAGGCTTGGCGGCGACGCTGGTCGGGGTGTTCATCAGCATGGCCGTGGTGTCCACCGTACTGACCTGGACCAGCGTTGCGCTGATCCCGACCGAAATCACCCTGTTCCTCTGGGCCACCGCGTGCTTTGCCGCCGTACCCGCCCTGCAAGTGAACGTGGTGACCTACGGCAAGGCTGCACCGAACCTGGTCTCGACCCTGAACATCGGCGCCTTCAACGTCGGCAACGCACTCGGTGCCTGGGTCGGCGGCAGCGTCATCGCCCACGGCTACGGCCTGACCAGCGTGCCACTGGCGGCCGCCGCACTGGCGGTACTCGCCCTGCTGGTGACCCTGATTACTTTCCGTCAGAGCGGTAATCCCGAACTGGCCCCTGCTACCAACTGACTCACTGATACCTCACGAGGGTGCATTTCATGACGACTATTTTCGATCCGATCAAACTGGGCGACCTCGAGTTGGCCAACCGCATCATCATGGCTCCGCTGACCCGCTGCCGCGCCGACGAAGGCCGTGTGCCAAACGCGCTGATGGCCGAGTACTACGTTCAACGCGCCTCGGCCGGCCTGATCCTCAGCGAAGCCACCTCGGTCACGCCGATGGGCGTTGGCTACCCGGACACTCCGGGCATCTGGTCCAACGATCAAGTGCGCGGCTGGACTAACGTCACCAAGGCGATCCACGGCGCGGGCGGCAAGATCTTCCTGCAACTGTGGCACGTCGGCCGGGTTTCCCACGAGTCGTACCTGAACGGCGAAAAACCGGTCGCACCGAGCGCCATCCAGCCCAAAGGCCATGTCAGCCTGGTTCGCCCACTGGCCGATTACCCGACGCCGCGCGCCCTGGAAACCGCTGAAATCGCCGACATCGTCGACGCTTACCGCGTCGGTGCCGAAAACGCCAAGGCCGCCGGTTTTGACGGCGTGGAAATCCACGGCGCCAACGGTTACCTGCTCGACCAGTTCCTGCAAAGCAGCACCAACCAGCGCACCGACCAATACGGCGGCTCCGTGGAAAACCGTGCTCGCCTGCTGTTGGAAGTGACCGATGCCGCCATCGAAGTCTGGGGCGCCGGCCGCGTCGGTGTGCACCTGGCACCGCGTGCCGACTCCCATGACATGGGTGACGACAACCTCGCCGAAACCTTCACCTACGTCGCTCGCGAACTGGGCAAACGTGGCATCGCGTTCATCTGCTCCCGCGAAAAAGAAGGCACCGACAGCCTCGGCCCGCAAATCAAGGAAGCCTTCGGCGGTCCGTACATCGTCAACGAACGCTTCACCAAGGACAGCGCCAACGCCTGGCTGGCCAGCGGCAAGGCCGACGCGGTCGCCTTCGGCGTGCCGTTCATTGCCAACCCGGATTTGCCGGCACGCTTGAAAGCCGATGCGCCGCTGAACGAAGCGCGTCCGGAGCTGTTCTACGGCAAGGGCCCGGTCGGCTACATCGACTACCCGACGCTGTAATCGTCACCCGCTGAAACGCAAAAAGCCCCGACTCGAAAGAGCCGGGGCTTTTTTGTCGGATGCTTAGTTTTCTTTATTTAAAGTGCCGAAGCTACGAATGCCCCCTTCGTACCTTGTAAAAAAACCCGAAGTTCCTGTTTTTTTCACTTTGATGCGTTATTGCACTTTTCTTCGACGGGATAGTCTTCGGATTTATCTGACTATTCAGGGCAATAAATCAATACACATCTGAACAACGGACTTTCTCTAACTGCTGATATCTTCGATCACTCAAACAAGCTCCAGAGAGACCGAAATCATGGACGAGAAACAAAGCAAAAAGACCAACCACAATATTTCAGACATAAAACTTGAAAACACCCCAACAATCGAGAATCTTCTAACTGCCGCGTACGACAACCTTCAAGGCATGATAGATTCAATAAAAGATACTGCCTCTACATTTGAAAACTCCATTACCAGAGAGGAAAAAATAAAAATCGAGCTGAGTAATAAATTTAAAAAATTTGTAGAAGACATTGAAAACAAAGAGGCAGAAGCATGGCCTCCCCCTGACCTCCAGGACTCTGTAACAAGCGTTATTATTGCCATCTATAACGGCACTTCGGATATTTTCAAACTGAGCTACTCCAACTGGGATGCAACGACAGAACCAGAGGGTGAATACGACGTTTCGCCCTGGAGCTCCAAGTCCTACATAATGGATAGCGCACCACCCGAACTAGGAGAAAGCGGAGTCAAAACCTACTTCACTTACACAGCGATCGAGAAAAGTTTTGATATATTGACGCAGGTAAAAATTGAGAACCCGATACCAATATTCCCCTTCCCCGGGTTCGACACACCTGAATGGGAACTCAAAATTCGCTCCTTTGGCGACGCTCAGCCGACATACAGAACCTATATAGCCCAGCGCCTATCTGAACACCCTTATAGTTACAGAGTTGTAATTATTCTTGATTGAAACACTCACGTCCAGGCTGACGACCTGACACTGTTGGTAAAAGCCGCGCACGCCATCAATGTACTCGCACTTATCAAACGAAATATCATTGATGCGCCTCAACATGCAATGACAGCAAGCCCCATTCAACCCAATCGAAAGGAATCGATATGAACGACATCAAAGAAACCAGTAACAAATACGAAGATCTACTATCGTTTTTCAATTACACTTCCATTGGCACACTTTACAACCTGACACCACTACTATTCAGCGAAGAGAATCAGCAGGCGCTGGATGAGTTGATCGGGATCGCCCAAGTAGAATTAATCGGCTTCCTCGAAAATATTGAGTCAGAGCGCGAGTTGAATCAGAAAATCGAACAGTGGCGTCATCAAGATGAAAGTTCGAAAAACACTCGTGTGATCGTCAAACTCATTAACAACACACCGCACACGTTTAAAATCGCACAAACCAGTCTGCCTTTGCGCCCATCAGAGCGTGAGTCATTCCTGCTCGGGGCTCACGCAGAGACAGCATTCAAATCCGATTTTGCCTATACGTACGCCGCTCCGTGGCCGAAGAACAAAATCATGTTCAATCAGTTCGTGGATTTTATCGATCAGGACGTCGGGATACGTTTTGAGCTCGGCATGATCATGAACAAATCCTTCGGCGTTATTTCGCCAAGACACAGGGCAACGGTAAAAAACACCGTCACCTCCATCGGCTCATCCAAAATCAATTGCTCCACCAAAATCACCCGCATGGCAGAGGATCAGCCTTTCAACTTCGAGGTGGAAATCACACTGGGCTGAAGCAGCGACCACTGGGGATCGCTCTTACCTTTTCACATCTGCGACACAAATTTCCTACAAAATACGTAGCTCGCTACCTGTCATCCCAGAGCGCGTCCCTATATAAAAGCACCCCAGTACACCAACGCGGGCGAAGAGTTGATCTTCGCCCGCGTCTATTGACATAAACGGATCCAATTACGCATGTTGCTTCATTTTCGCAGGCTGGGACTGAAACGCAGCATGTCCAGCCCGGTATCGACCCAACGCTCGGCCTCGGTATGCAGCTGGAAACTGTCCGGTGCGAGCAACCATTGGTACAGCAGGCCATCTATATAGGCATGAATGCTGATGGCCGCACGGGCGGTGTCGAGATTTTCCGGCAGCTGCCCGCGATTCACGGCATTACGCAAGGTCAGGCCAATGCGCATGTTGCATTCGAGGCTGGCCGTTCGGCGCTGCTGGCGCAGGTCGCACATTTCATCGGTGAATTCGCACTTATGAAACAGAATCTCGTTGATGCGCCGGGTCTTGGGGTCCAGCGCAACTTCATGAAACAAATGAATCAGCAGCCGGCGCATACAGCCCAGCGGATCGAGCTCGTCTTCGCTCTCCGCGGCTTTGGCCAGCTCATCAAGGGGCTCATGCAAGCTGTCGAGCATGGCCTGCACCAGATCGGCCTTGTTGCTGAAATGCCAGTAAATGGCGCCACGGGTGACGCCGGCCAGGGTTGCGATGTCCGCCAGCGTCGTGCGGGCCACGCCCCGCTCGAAAAAGGCTTTTTCGGCCGCCTCGAGTATCTGGCTGCGGGTTTCTTGAGCTTCCTCTTTGGTGCGACGGACCATGGCAGTACAACCTCAATCAGGATGCTTCAGCGATGTCTGAATATCAGCTGAATAAAAGTGGGGCGAGCGCTCTTGGGACTCGTCCCCGGGCCTACAATTCCAACCTTGCGACGGCCTCTGTAACAGCGAGGGTACACAGCCAAGGTATTTACAAACAACCGTGAATGTAAGTATATTCCTTAGCATGCTACTTATCCACCCGGTACCCAATTTTTAACCTTCCATCTTTTCTTGTGCGTTTTTTTGCGCGCCTGACCCGAGGATTTTCATGCAATTCAAGCCAGCTGTTACCGCTCTGGTCACTGCCGTCGCCTTGGCATCGCTGCTCAGCGGATGCAAAAAGGAAGAAGCGGCACCGGCCGCTCCACCGCCTCAGGTCGGCGTTGTCACCCTGCAACCTCAAGCCTTCACCCTGACGTCCGAGCTGCCGGGTCGCACCAGCGCCTACCGCATCGCGGAAGTTCGCCCGCAGGTCAACGGCATCATTCTCAAACGTCTGTTCAAGGAAGGCGGCGACGTCAAGGCCGGCCAACAGCTGTATCAGATCGATCCAGCCGTCTATGAAGCCACGCTGAAAAGCGCCGAAGCCAACCTGCAACAGACCAAGTCGATCTCCGATCGCTACAAGCAACTGGTCAACGAACAGGCTGTGAGCCGTCAGGAATACGACACCGCACAGGCCAACCGCCTGCAATCGGAAGCCGCCCTGCAAAGCGCCCAGATCAATGTGCGCTACACCAAAGTGTATGCGCCACTGTCCGGTCGCATCGGTCGTTCCAGCGTGACCGAAGGCGCACTGGTCACCAGTGGCCAGGCGGACGCCATGGCGGTGATCCAGCAACTCGACCCGATCTACGTCGATGTCACCCAGTCCTCGGTAGAGCTGCTTGAACTGCGCCGCGAACTGGAAAGCGGTCGCCTGCAAAAGGCCGGCGACAACTCGGCGGCGGTCAAGCTGACCCTCGAAGACGGCAGCCAGTACAAGCTCGACGGCAAGCTCGAATTCTCCGAAGTCTCGGTTGACCAGACCACCGGTTCCGTCACCCTGCGTGCGGTGTTCCCGAACCCTGATCACACCCTGTTGCCCGGCATGTTCGTTCACGCCCAGCTTCAGGCCGGCGTGAATGCAGCCGCCATCCTGGCGCCGCAACAAGGCGTGACCCGCGACCTCAAAGGCTCCCCGACCGCGCTGGTCGTCGGTGCGGACAACAAGGTCGAACTGCGTCAGCTCAAGGCCAGCCGCACTGTCGGCAGCCAGTGGCTGATCGAGGACGGCCTGAAAGCCGGCGATCGCCTGATCACCGAAGGGCTGCAATTCGTCAAACCTGGCATTGAAGTCAAAGCCACTGAGGCGACTAACGTTGGCGCAAAGAACCCGGCCCCCGCACAGGCAGCTAACAAGGCTTCCAGCGGCAAAGGGGAGTAAACCATGTCGAAATTTTTTATCGACCGTCCGATTTTCGCCTGGGTAATTGCCCTGGTGATCATGCTGGTCGGGGCTCTATCGATCCTCAAGTTGCCGATCAACCAGTACCCGAGCATTGCGCCTCCGGCGATCGCCATTTCCGTGGCCTACCCGGGCGCTTCCGCGCAAACCGTGCAAGACACCGTGGTTCAGGTGATCGAGCAGCAACTCAACGGTATCGACAACCTGCGTTATGTGTCCTCGGAAAGTAACTCCGACGGCACCATGACGATCACCGCGACCTTCGAGCAAGGCACCAACTCCGATACCGCGCAGGTTCAGGTCCAGAACAAGCTGAACCTGGCCACCCCGCTGCTGCCGCAAGAAGTACAGCAGCAAGGTATCCGCGTGACCAAGGCAGTGAAAAACTTCCTGCTGGTGATCGGCGTGGTCTCGCGTGACGGCAGCATGACCAAGGACGACCTGTCCAACTACATCGTGTCCAACATGCAGGATCCGATCTCGCGGACAGCCGGCGTGGGCGACTTCCAGGTGTTCGGTTCCCAGTACGCCATGCGTATCTGGCTCGACCCGGCCAAGTTGAACAACTTCAACCTGACCCCGATTGACGTGAAAACCGCCATCGCCGCGCAAAACGTCCAGGTATCGTCCGGCCAGCTCGGCGGCCTGCCGGCCCTGCCCGGCACTCAGTTGAACGCGACGATCATCGGCAAGACCCGCCTGCAGACCGCTGAGCAATTCAACAGAATCCTGCTCAAGGTCAACAAGGACGGCTCCCAGGTTCGCTTGAAAGATGTCGCCGACGTCGGTCTGGGTGGCGAGAACTACAGCATCAACGCCCAGTTCAACGGCGCCCCGGCTTCCGGCCTGGCGGTGAAACTGGCCAACGGTGCCAACGCCCTCGACACCGCGAAAGCCCTGCGCAAGACCATCGACAGCCTCAAGCCGTTCTTCCCGCAAGGGATGGAAGTGGTGTTCCCGTACGACACCACGCCAGTGGTGACCGAGTCGATCAAGGGTGTGGTTGAAACCCTGGTCGAAGCGATCGTGCTGGTGTTCCTGGTGATGTTCCTGTTCCTGCAGAACTTCCGCGCCACCGTCATCACCACGATGACTGTCCCGGTGGTATTGCTGGGTACGTTCGGCATCCTCGCGGCGTTCGGTTTCAGCATCAACACCCTGACCATGTTCGGTATGGTGTTGGCCATCGGCTTGTTGGTGGACGATGCCATCGTCGTGGTGGAAAACGTCGAGCGGGTCATGAGCGAAGAAGGCTTGTCACCCAAGGAGGCCACCAAGAAATCCATGGGGCAGATCCAGGGTGCGCTGGTCGGTATTGCCCTGGTGCTCTCGGCGGTACTGTTGCCGATGGCGTTCTTCGGCGGTTCCACGGGTGTGATCTACAAGCAGTTCTCGATCACCATCGTCTCGGCCATGGCCCTGTCGGTACTGGTCGCGCTGATCTTCACCCCGGCGCTCTGCGCCACCATGCTCAAAGCCATTCCCAAGGGCGAGCATGGCGTGCCGAAACGCGGCTTCTTCGGCTGGTTCAACCGCAACTTCGACCGTAGCGTGAAAAGCTACGAGCGTGGTGTCGGCAACATTCTGCGCAACAAGGCACCGTACCTGCTGGCCTACGTGATCATCGTCGTCGGCATGATCTGGTTGTTCATGCGTATTCCTTCCTCGTTCCTCCCGGAGGAAGACCAGGGCGTACTGTTTGCTCAGGTGCAGACCCCGGCCGGCTCGACTGCCCAGCGCACTCAGGTCGTCGTGGACGAGATGCGTGAATTCCTGCTGCGTCCAAGCAAGGATGGCGGTGAAGGCGATGCGGTGAACTCGGTGTTTACCGTGACCGGCTTCAACTTCGCCGGCCGTGGCCAGAGTTCGGGTATGGCGTTCATCATGATGAGGCCGTGGCACGAACGTAACGCCGACAACAACGTGTTCAAAGTCGCGGCCCGTGCGCAACAGCACTTCTTCACCTTCCGTGACGCCATGGTGTTCGCGTTCGCACCGCCAGCGGTACTGGAGCTGGGTAACGCCACCGGTTTCGACGTGTTCCTGCAAGACCGCGCCGGTATCGGTCACGAAAAGCTGATGGCTGCCCGTAACCAGTTCCTCGGCATGGCGGCGCAGAGCAAAGTGCTGGCGCAAGTGCGCCCGAACGGTCTGAACGACGAGCCGCAATTCCAGTTGGAAATCGACGACGAGAAGGCCAGTGCGCTGGGCGTTACCATCGCCGACATCAACAACACCTTGTCGATTGCCTTGGGCAGTAGCTATGTGAACGACTTCATCGACCGTGGTCGTGTGAAGAAGGTTTACGTGCAAGGCCAGCCCGGCGCGCGCATGAGCCCTGAAGACCTGAAGAAGTGGTACGTGCGCAACAGCACCGGGACCATGGTTCCCTTCACCGCGTTTGCCAAGGGTGAGTGGATTTACGGTTCGCCAAAACTGGCCCGTTACAACGGCGTAGAAGCGATGGAAATCCTCGGCTCCCCTGCCCCGGGTTATTCCACCGGTGAAGCCATGGCCGAAGTCGAGGCGCTTGCCCTGAAACTGCCGGCCGGTGTCGGTATTTCCTGGACCGGTCTGTCGTATGAAGAACGACTGGCGGGCTCCCAGGCGCCTGCACTGTTCGCGCTGTCGATTCTGATGGTGTTCCTGTGCCTGGCGGCGCTGTACGAAAGCTGGTCGATTCCGATTGCCGTTGTGCTCGTGGTGCCACTGGGGATTATCGGTGCGTTGATGGCCACCAGCCTGCGGGGTCTGTCCAACGACGTGTACTTCCTCGTGGGTCTGTTGACCACCATCGGTCTGGCGGCGAAAAACGCCATTCTGATCGTCGAGTTCGCCAAGGATCTGCACGAACAGGGCAAGAGCTTGCAGGAGGCTGCCATCGAGGCCTGCCGCATGCGTTTGCGCCCGATCATCATGACCTCCCTGGCGTTCATTCTCGGTGTAGTGCCTCTGGCCATTTCCAGCGGCGCCGGCTCTGGCAGCCAACACGCCATCGGTACCGTGGTAATTGGCGGTATGATCACCGCCACCGTATTGGCGATCTTCTGGGTCCCGTTGTTCTTCGTCACCGTGTCGGCCATGGGTCAGCGAAAAATCGCTGATCAGGACGACGCTATTGAACCTTCTAAAGAGGCTGGCTAATGAGCAAGTCGCTACTCTCCATCGCAGTCGCGGCCTTCGTGCTGAGCGGCTGCTCGCTGATACCCGATTATCAGCAGCCTGAAGCACCGGTGGCCGCCCAGTACCCGCAAGGCCCGGCGTATTCGCCGGCCCAGGCGCCGAGCCAGGCTGCCGCCGAACAGGGCTGGAAGCAGTTTTTCCATGACCCGGCGTTGCAGCAGCTGATCCAGCTGTCCCTGGAAAACAACCGCGACCTGCGTGTCGCGGCGCTGAACATCGACGCGTTCGCGGCGCAGTACCGCATCTCGCGTGCCGACCTGTTCCCGGCGGTTTCGGCCAACGGTACCGGCAGCCGTCAGCGGGTTCCGGCTGACGCTTCACAGACCGGTCAGGCAGGCATCACCAGTTCCTACTCGGCCACCGTCGGCATCAGCGCCTATGAACTCGACCTGTTTGGTCGGGTTCGCAGCCTGAACGAAGAAGCCCTGCAGAAGTACTTCGCCACTGAAGAAGGCCGTCGCAGCACGCAAATCAGTCTGGTGGCCAGCGTGGCGAATGCCTACCTGACCTGGCAGGCCGATAAAGAGCTGCGCAAACTGACTCAGGACACCCTCGCTGCGTTCGAGGAGAGCTACAAGCTCACCGCGCGCAGCAACGAAGTAGGCGTGGCCTCGGCGTTGGACCTGGCGCAGTCGCGCACTTCGGTGGAAAACGCCCGTGCGCAACTGGCCCGCTACACACGCCAGGTCGCCCAGGATGAAAACAGCCTGGTGCTGCTGCTCGGCACCGGTATCCCGGCCAATCTGCGGGAAGCCAGGCCGCTGTCTGACGATTTGCTGAGCGATGTACCGCCTGGCCTGCCGTCGGATCTGCTGCAACGTCGTCCGGACATTCTGCAAGCCGAATACAACCTGAAAGCAGCCAACGCCAACATCGGCGCGGCGCGCGCAGCGTTCTTCCCGAGCATCAGCCTCACCGCCAATGCCGGTACGTTGAGCCCGGACCTGTCCGGCCTGTTCAAGGGCGGTTCGGGCACGTGGTTGTTCCAGCCGCAAATCAACCTGCCGATCTTCAACGCCGGCAGCCTGCGCGCCAGCCTGGATTACTCGAAAATCCAGAAAGACATCGGCGTAGCGAACTACGAGAAGTCCATTCAAACGGCCTTCCAGGAAGTCGCCGACGGCCTGGCCGCCCGCCAGACCTACACCGAGCAGTTGCAGGCCCAGCGTGATTTCGTCACCGCCAACCAGGACTACTACCGTCTGGCCGAGCGTCGTTATCGCATTGGCGTCGACAGCAACCTGACCTTCCTCGATGCCCAGCGTCAGCTGTTCAGTGCCCAACAGGCGCTGATCACCGACCGCCTGGCGCAGCTGACCAGCGCAGTGAATCTGTACAAGGCACTGGGCGGTGGCTGGAACGAGCAGACTGCGAAAGTCGAGCCGCTGAAAGAAGAAGCGCCGAAGCTGAAGTTGTTCTGATCGAGTTGCTGTAAACACGAAGCCCACCGTTTGGTGGGCTTTTTGTTGGCTGCTGGAAAAGGTTTGTTGGCAATGCAGGCCCCTTCGCGGGCAAGCCTCGCTCCTACAGGTTGCGTGTCGATCACAAAATGTGTGAACCCCGCTAACCCGTAGGAGCGAGGCTTGCCCGCGAAGGGGCCAAGATTAACAACACAAAACCCAGCAAATGTTGCGTTCGATAATCGCCCAAAACCCGCTTTTACCAATTGAACCATCCAGTTCATTCCCCGCACCATTCGCCACACAAAACCAATAACAACAGGTTCGACACCATGCCCCCGCGCCCCGCCCTGTCCGGCTGATCTCGCCCCGTTTCATTTGAATTCGAATCTTTTTGTCTGCAACCCGACGGTTGCGGCATCGCCCCGTTTCATCTCCAAGAATTAGAGAGACCGAGCCCATGACGCCTTCCACTTATTTCGTTCCCAGCCTGATCGCTCTCGCACTGGCCGGCGCCGCCCTGCCCGCCACGGCCGAAGAGGCGGGTTTTGTCGAAGGGGCCAAGGTCAACCTGAACCTGCGCAACTTCTACATCAACCGCAACTTCACCAACCCGACCAAGGCACAAGGCAAGGCTGAAGAGTGGACGCAAAGTTTCATCCTCGACGCCAAGTCCGGGTTCACCCAAGGCACCGTCGGCTTCGGCATGGATGTGCTGGGGCTGTACTCGGTAAAACTCGACGGCGGTAAAGGCACCGGCGGTACGCAGTTGCTGCCGCTGGACCATGATGGCCGCCCGGCGGACAACTTCGGTCGCACCAACGTGGCGTTCAAGGCCAAGCTGTCGCAGACCGAAGTGAAGGTCGGCGAATGGATGCCGGTGCTGCCGATCCTGCGTTCGGACGATGGACGCTCGCTGCCGCAAACCTTCCGTGGCGGTCAGATCACGTCGAAGGAAATCAACGGCCTGACGCTCTACGGCGGCCAGTTCCGCCAGAACAGCCCGCGTGACGACAGCAGCATGAACGACATGTCGATGACCGGCAAAGCGGCGTTCACCTCCGACCGCTTCAACTTCCAGGGCGGCGAATACCTGTTCAACGAGAAGCGCACCCAGATCGGCGTATGGAATGCCGAACTCAAAGACATCTACAGCCAGCAATTCGTCAACCTGACCCACAGCCAACCCGTCGGCGACTGGACCCTGGGCGCCAACCTCGGTTTCTTCTACGGCAAGGAAGACGGAAGCGCCCGCGCCGGCGATCTGGACAACAAGACCTGGTCAGGAATGTTCTCCGCGAAGTACGGCGGCAACACTTTCTATGTCGGCCTGCAAAAACTCACCGGCGACAGCGCCTGGATGCGCGTCAACGGCACCAGCGGCGGCACCCTGGCCAACGACAGCTACAACTCCAGCTACGACAACGCGCGGGAAAAATCCTGGCAAGTACGTCACGACTACAACTTCGTTGCGCTCGGCGTACCGGGCCTGACCCTGATGAACCGCTACATCAGCGGCGAAAACGTACACACCGGCACCATCACCGACGGCAAGGAATGGGGCCGCGAGAGTGAACTGGGCTACACCGTGCAGAGCGGCGCGCTGAAGGACCTGAACGTCAAATGGCGCAACTCGACCATGCGCCGCGATTACAGCAACAACGAGTTCGACGAGAACCGGTTGATCATCAGCTACCCGATCAGTTTGTTGTAAGCCTCAGCGCCAGCGTTGACTCCTTGCGGGAAACGCTGGCGCTGACCACTGGTCGCGATGACTGGCGAATTATTGAACCGCAGATACAGTCATCAAGACGTTCAAGTTCTCCAGCCTGATGTAGGAGCCCCCATTTTCTTCCGTTATCTCCGGATGCTGTACGCGAAGCTGCCATGACCACGGAGGTCAGGTATGAGCAAGCGAATAGTTATCGTAGGTGGCGGCGTCGGTGGAACAATGCTGGCCAATCAACTGGTCAACAAGCTGTATCCAGAAATCCTGCGCGGCGAAGTCCTGATTACCCTGCTGTCCAACTCCCCCGATCACTACTACAAACCTGCGTTCATGTACGTGGCGTTCAACCTGTTTTTTCAGGAAGAACTCAAGCGCCCGGAACGCTCATTGCTGCGCCCGGAAATCACCTTCAACGTTGAAGAAGTGACGCGTTTCAATTTCGCGGGGCAATGCCTCAAGACCCGCAGCGGCAAAGTCTACGACTACGATTTTCTGGTCATCGCCACCGGTTGCGTGCCCGCCCCGGAACGCATCGAAGGTTTGAAAGAAGGCGGCGACCACTTCTATCAATACGACCCGGCCCGGCAACTGGCGCAGAAGCTGAGCACCATCGAAAAAGGCCGGATCTTCATAACCGTGTCCTTCCCGCAAACGCCCAACGTGCCGCATCAATGCGGCATCGCACCCGTCGAAACCACCTTGATGCTTGATGATTATTTGCGGCGTCGGGGTGTGCGAGACAAAGTGGAAATCGTCTACACCTACCCGACCACGGCCCAACTCCTGCGTAATTGCCTGTTCCTGCAACGACCGACAGGGGAAATTCTGCCGAGTATTTTCGAGCAGAAAAACATCCGTTTTCAGCGTGGGTTCACCCTGGACCGTGTCGATCCCGACAGCAAAATTGCCTACTCCGCAGAAGGCGACTCGCAGCCCTATGACATCCTGATGGCAACGCCGCCGATCAGCGCCGTGGATGCCGTGCTGGAGTCCGGAGCGTCACAAGCGCCCAATAACGAAGGCTGGCTGCCCACCCACCATGAAACCCTACAAGTCTATGGTCTGGAAGGCGTCTACGTGATCGGCGACACCTGCGATCTGCCGGTGAGCAAGGCCGGTGGCGCGTGCCATAACCAGGCACCGGTGATCGCCAACAACATTGCCGCTGAAATCCGTCTTGGTGGTCCCATCGATGTCTACGACGGACGGGTCCAGGCCGTCGCGCAAATGGGCCTCTATGCCGGCATGCCGCTTTGGTACAACTACATGCGCGACGTTCTGCCAACTCCACCGACCAAACTCGGTGGCCTGCTCAGACACGGCTTCAATCATGGCCTGTACTGGGCGGTTGCCCGGGGCATGCTGTGACGGGTTCAGGGAGACAAACACAATGACAAACCTGACAGATGAAACCCTCGCCATCGGCACGGCCGACAGGTCGGAGGGACACGATGCCTTGATGGCAAAACTGCAACCACTGATCGATGGAGGGCGACTGGATAACCTTGTCGATTTGCTCTCGTTGACCTCGGACATGGTCGACCTGCTGGACGCGGCCATGGTGGAAAAACTGGCGCGGTTGTTCGAAAACGCTACGGCGGCCACCTGGACCGTCAGTAACGCCGTGCGCATGGCCCACGCCGAAGTCGCCGCCGCCCCGGAACCACCGGGGGTCTACGCCTTGATCAAACTGCTGAACGAGCCGGACACGCGCAAAGGTGTGGCTGTTGTCCTGAAAACCCTGAACGTCATCGGAAGACAACTGTAACCGCCAGAGAGGGCCACCTCATGAGCGTCAAACTTGATAAGGCAGGGAGCGCCTGCACGCACTGGGACGCCAAGGCGTACCAGCAGTTTTCGCGCCTCAGGCAACGACCGATCTGTGAATTGCTCAGTCGTGTCGAACTCAAATCGCCCCAACGCATTTATGACCTGGGGTGCGGCACCGGCATCGCCACGCAACTGTTGGCCAAGCGTTGGCCTCGCGCGCAGTTGCAGGGCATCGACAGCTCCGGACAAATGCTCGACGAAGCCCGCCGTCTGCCCATCAAGGCGCTGTGGAAACAGTGTGACCTGCTCGACTGGCAGCCCGAACAGCCAGCAGACCTGCTGTTCGCCGCCGCCGTTTTGCACTTCATCAAGGATCACCATCAACTGCTGCCGCGACTGCTCGGGCAGCTCAACCCAGGCGGTTGCCTGGCAGCGCACATGCCCGACTGGCGGGATGCGTTGTGGTATCGGCTGGTGCTCGACACGCTGGAAGACGCGGGGGCGTGCGGCCAACCGTTAGGCACGGCGCAACTGCGCGAGGCCATGGCCGCACGAACGCTCTTGTCGCTGGAAGACTACTACCGCCTGCTCGCCCCGATTTGCGAAACCCTGGACATCTGGGAGACCGAGCAATTGCAGGTGGTCTGCGGCCAATCGCCGATCTATGACTGGGTCAAGGTCTCGGCGCTGCGGGCAGTGATGCAGGGACTCAAGGCCGACGAACAGGCGCGCTTCATTTACCACTACCTGATGCGCATACACGCGCATTACCCGCCGGAGAGCGACGGGCGAACGCTGTTTCCGTTCAAGCGCATATTCATCGTCGCGACGGTGTAACGCATGACATTGCCTTCGCGGGCAAGCCTCGCTCCTACAGGATTATCACAACCTCTGTGGGAGCGAGGCTTGCCCGCGAAGGCGTCAATTCATGCACCGCAAATCGCGAACATTATTCCCGGGACTCGACGCCCAACTCGTCCCAAACCGACTCGGCCAAATGAAACGTCGCATTCGCCGCCGGGATGCCGCAGTAGATGGCGCTCTGCATGATCACTTCCTTGATCTCGCCACGGGTCACGCCATTGTTGGCGGCGGCACGCAGGTGCAGTTTGAGCTCGCCCTCACGGTTCATGCCGATCAACATGGCGATGGTGATCAGGCTGCGAGTGTGGCGTGGCAGGCCAGGTCGGGTCCAGATGTCGCCCCACGCGTGGCGGGTGATCATCTCCTGAAACTCCGAATTGAACTCGGTCAGCGCGTTCAGGCTGCGGTCGACATGGGCGTCGCCGAGGACTGCACGGCGGACGTTCATGCCCTCGTCGTAACGTTGTTTCTCGTCCACGGATGTTCCCCTCAATGACCCAGCAAAAAAGCGAGAACGCGATCACTGAACGCATCGCCGGCCTGCACGTTGGACAGGTGCGCCGCGTAGAACTCGGCGTACTCGGCACCCGCCACATGTTCCTGGATGAAGTGCCCACCGGACGGCGGCGTGACCGCGTCTTCGGTGCCGGCGATCACCAGCAACGGCACCTTGATCGAGGACAGCTGATCACGGAAATCGGCATCGCGCACGGCAGCGCAATTGGCTGCGTAGCCTTGCGGTGAAGTGGCCGCGAGCATGTCGGTAATCCGTTTCGCCGCTGCCGGATTGGCCTCGGAAAAGTCCGGGGTAAACCAGCGCGCAATCGACGCATCACGCAGGGCAACCATGGCCGCTGCGCCGTCACGCAACACGGTTTCGATGCGCGGATTCCAGATCGACGGGTCGCCGATTTTCGCGGCGGTGTTGCACACCACCAGTTTGTTCAATCGATCACCGGCATTGATGCCCAGCCACTGGCCGATCAAGCCACCCATCGACAGACCGCAAAAATGCGCCTTCTCAATGTGCAACGCATCCAGCAGCGCCAGCACGTCTCGGCCCAGTTGTTCGATGCTGTACGGCCCCGGCGTGACCAGGGATTTGCCGTGGCCACGGGTATCAAAACGCAGCACTCGGAAATGCTCGGTGAACGCGGCAATTTGCGCGTCCCACATGTGCAGGTCGGTGCCCAGCGAGTTGGACAGCACCAGCACCGGCGCATCGACCGGGCCATCGAAGTGCGGCCCTTCAATTTGGTAGTGCAGTTCGCCCTCGGCGAGTTGTACGAAAGCCACAGCAGTCTCCTTCAGGCAGTTAACGCAGAATGTTCAGCCACCGCTCGCTCGACCCAGGTACGGGCCTGTCCGAGGTAGTGAGCGGGGTCCAGCAGATGATCGAGTTCAGCGGCCGAGAGCTCGGCGGTCACGTGCGGCTCGTCGCCCAGCACCGCGCGCAAATGCCGTTGCTCGGCCACGGCGCGCTTGCAGCACTGTTCCAGTAAATGATGCGCGGTGTCGCGGCCGACCCGTTGCGCGAGAACGATGCTCACCGCTTCGGCCAGCACCAGGCCTTGGGTCAGGTCGAGGTTGCGGGCCATGCGCTCGGCGTCCACTTCCAGTCCCTCTGCCACCAGCAATGCCTGCTTGAGGCTGCCGGACACCAGGCAGCAGATCTCCGGCAGGGTTTCCCACTCGGCATGCCACAGGCCGAGGCTGCGCTCGTGCTCTTGCGGCATCGCACTGAACAGGGTCGAGAGCAGACCGGGAACCCGTGTTGCAGCGCCGATCAGCACGGCGGCGCCCACCGGGTTGCGTTTGTGCGGCATGGTCGACGAACCGCCCTTGCCCGGCGCCGAGGGTTCGAACACTTCGCCCGCTTCAGTCTGCATCAACAAGCTGATGTCGCGACCGAGCTTGCCGAGGCTGCCGGCGATCAATCCCAGCACCGAACCGAACTCCACCAAGCGGTCGCGTTGGGTGTGCCACGGTTGGTCGGGCAACGTCAGGTGCAGCTCAGTGGCCAGCGCGTCGGCAATCGGCAGCGCTTGCGCACCGAGGGCCGCGAGGGTCCCGGAGGCGCCGCCGAATTGCAGCACCAGCAGGCGCGGTTTGAGTTCTTGCAGGCGTTGACGGCTGCGGGTGACCGCGCCCAGCCAACCGGCGATCTTCATGCCCAAGGTGACCGGCGTTGCGTGCTGCAACCAGGTGCGACCGGCCAGCGGCGTGGCGACATAACGCCGGGCTTGCGTTGAAAGGGTTTCGCCCAGTTGCGCCAGATCGCTCTCAATCAGTTCCAGCGCCCGGCGCAATTGCAGCACCAGACCGGTGTCCATCACGTCCTGGCTGGTGGCGCCCAGATGCACATAGCGCTCGGCGTCGGCATCGGTGGTCGCGATCTGTTTGCCCAACGCCTTCACCAGTGGAATCGCCGAATTACCGGCCGTGGCAATCGCCTCGCCGAGGGCGGCGAAATCGTAATGCCCGGCGCGGCAAGCCGCTTCGATAGGCGCCACCGCCGTCTGCGGAATCAACCCGACATGCGCCTCGGCGCGGGCCAGCGCCGCTTCGAAATCGAGCATGGCCTGAACCCGGCCCTGATCGCAAAACACCTCGCGCATATCGCGCGCAGTGAAATAGGCATCGAACAATTGATTGCCCGGTCGCTGGTTCATAAACAGTCCCTGGAGGCGCGGGCCGCTTGGGCCCGCGGGTGTGGATCAAAGGTCGTTTTCTAGATACTTCGCATGTTTGGGCAGACGCAGGCTGAACAGGAACGCTATCGCCATCATCAACGTCACGTACCAGTAGAAGGAGTTTTCCATGCCGACCGCTTTGAGGCTCAAGGCTACATACTCCGCTGAACCACCGAATATTGCATTCGCCACCGCGTAAGCCAGGCCAACACCCAATGCACGCACCTCGGGCGGGAACATCTCGGCTTTTACCAGACCGCTGATCGAGGTGTAGAAACTGACAATCGCCAGCGCCAGGGTAATGAGCACGAAGGCCATGAACGGACTGGTGACGCTTTTCAGGCTGAGCAGAATCGGCACGGTGCACAGCGTGCCGAGTGCGCCAAACCACAGCATCGAGCTCCGGCGGCCGATCCTGTCCGAGAGCATGCCGAAGATCGGCTGCATGCACATATAAAGGAACAGCGCGCCGGTCATGATGTAGCTGGCGGTCTTGGCATGCATGCCGGCGGTGTTCACCAGGTACTTCTGCATGTACGTGGTGAAGGTGTAGAAAATCAGCGAGCCACCGGCGGTATAGCCGAGCACGGTGATAAACGCGGCTTTATGGTCGCGGAACAGCGCGCGGATGCTGCCGGCGTCCTTGTTTTCGCGCATTTCCTTGCTGGTGGTTTCTTTCAGCGAACGACGCAGGTACAGCGAAACCAATGCCGCCATGGCACCGACCACGAACGGAATCCGCCAGCCATAGGCACGCAGGTCATCCTCGGTGAGGAACTGTTGCAGCACCACCACCAGCGACACCGCCAGCAGTTGCCCGCCAATCAAAGTCACGTACTGGAACGAGGCGAAGAAACCGCGCTGGCCCTTGAGGGCGACTTCGCTCATGTAGGTGGCGGTGGTGCCGTATTCGCCGCCCACCGACAGGCCCTGGAGCAAACGGGCGAACAGCAGCATGATCGGCGCCCAGACGCCGATGTCCTTGTAGGTCGGCAGGCAGGCGATGAGCAACGAACCGAAGCACATCATCAGAATCGATATCAGCATCGAATTCTTGCGCCCGTGCTTGTCCGCGACGCGACCGAAAATCCAGCCGCCAATCGGGCGCATCAGGAACCCGGCGGCAAAGACGCCCGCGGTGTTGACCAACTGCACCGTAGGGTTGTCGGACGGGAAAAAGGCAGGGGCGAAATAGATCGCGCAAAAGGCGTAGACGTAGAAGTCGAACCATTCGACGAGGTTGCCGGACGAGGCGCCGACAATCGCGAAGATCCGTTTGCTGCGCTCTTCGCCGGTGTATAGCGCGGTTGAAGCGATTGGCGTTGTCATTGTTTTTCACTCAATGGGGACAGTGAGAGTCTAGACACACTTTGCAACAGTCCCGTTCCACAGATGCACACAGATCCCGTGTAGGAGCCGGCTTGCTGGCGATTGCGGTGTGTCAGTGTCATCAATGCTGAATGACACACCGCGATCGCCAGCAAGCCGGCTCCTACAAGGTTGTGGTGTTCACTCAATAATCGAAGAACACCGTCTCCGCGTCCGTGCCTTGCAGAATCACATTCCACTGGTAAACACCGGTCGCATCCTGCTTCGCCAGCAAGGTATTGCGGCGTTCGGCTGGCACGCACTCCAACAACGGGTCGGCGACGTTGGCCGGTTCGCCATCAAAGTAGATCCGCGTCAGCAAGTGCTTCACCAGCCCGCGAGCAAACACCAGCACCACCAGGTGTGGCGCCTGGGTCGAACCTTTCAGGCCTTCCACTGTGCCCGGTTTGATCGTGGTGAAGCGGAAGCGCCCTTCGGCATCCACCGGGATCCGGCCAAAGCCTTCGAAGTTCGGGTCCAGCGGTTTGGCCTGATCGTCTTCGGGGTGGTCGTACTTGCCGGCGGCGTTGGCCTGCCAGACTTCCAGCATCGCGTCGTTGACGATGTCACCGTTGCCGTCGATGACTTGCCCGGTGATCGCCACGCGCTCGCCCAGGGTTTGTTCGACGGTCAGGTTTTCGCGGTTCAGCCAGGTCAGGCCGATGTGGTAATACGGCCCGACGGTGTGGGACGTGGTCGCAGTCAGCGTCATCTTATTTCTCCATCGGCGTGGCGTCGCGGCCGCGCAAGACGATGTCCCAGCGGTAACCGAGGGCATAGGAAGGGATGGTTTTTTCCAGGTCGAAACTGGCGATCAAGCGCTCTTTGGCGCTGGTATCGGGCACGCAGTTGTAGATCGGGTCGTACGCCAGCAACGGGTCGCCGGGGAAATACATCTGCGTGACGAGGCGCGTCAGGATGCTCGGCCCGAACAGCGAAAAATGGATGTGCGCCGGACGCCAGGCATTGTGGTGGTTGCCCCACGGGTAAGCGCCGGGCTTGATGGTCTGGAATTGATACCAGCCATCGGCGTCGGTCACGGTGCGGCCGGTGCCGGTGAAGTTCGGGTCCAGCGGCGCGTCGTGCAGGTCGCGGGCATGGTTGTAGCGACCGGCGGCGTTGGCCTGCCAGATCTCCACCAGAATCCCCGGCACCGGCAGACCGTTTTCATCCAGCACGCGGCCGTGAATGATGATGCGCTCGCCCAGCGGCTCGCCCTTGTGCTGGGCCGTCAGGTCATTGTCCTTCTCGTTGACGCGTTCGGCGCCGATGGTCGGACCGGTAATTTCCGACAACGAATGAGGCAAAAACACCAACGGCTTCGACGGTGAGCGCAAGTTAGTGGATTGATAAGTCGGGTGCAGGTATTCCGGCTGGGTGCCTTCCTGCGGGCGACGGTAACCAGGCTTGTCAGTCATTTCGCTTTCCTCAGTTCTTATTGTCACTGCTGTGGGTCAGACCCGTTCGATGGCCAAGGCCAGACCCTGGCCAACGCCGACGCACATGGTCGCCAGACCTTTCTTGCCACCGGTTTTTTCCAGCTGATGCAACGCCGTCAACACCAGGCGCGCACCGCTCATGCCCAGTGGATGGCCCAGGGCAATGGCGCCACCGTTCGGGTTGACCTGCGCCGCGTCGTCCGCCAGGCCCAGTTCACGCAACACCGCCAAGCCTTGGCTGGCGAAGGCTTCGTTGAGTTCGATCACATCGAAATCGCTGACCGCCAGGCCGAGGCGTTCGGTCAGCTTGCGCACCGCCGGCACCGGGCCAATGCCCATGACACGCGGTGCGACACCGGCGCTGGACATGCCCAGCACTTTGGCGCGAGCGGTCAAACCGTGTTTCTTCACCGCGTCGGCCGAGGCCAGAATCAGTGCCGCCGCGCCGTCGTTCACACCCGACGCATTGCCGGCGGTGACGGTTTTGTCGGGACCGTTGACCGGTTTCAGCTTGGCCAGGGTTTCCAGCGTGGTATCAGCGCGAGGATGTTCGTCCTGGCTGACGACGGTTTCACCCTTCTTGTGGGCAATCCGCACTTCAACGATTTCTTCCGCGAAAAATCCTGCAGCTTGCGCGGCGGCAGTCCGCTGCTGACTGCGCAGGGCAAACGCGTCCTGATCCTCGCGGGACACTTCGTAATCGTCGGCCACGTTGTCGGCGGTCTGCGGCATCGCATCGACACCGTATTGCGCTTTCATCAACGGGTTGATGAAACGCCAGCCGATGGTGGTGTCTTCCAGCTTCATGTTGCGCGAGAACGCCGCATCGGCCTTGCCCATCACGAACGGTGCGCGGGACATCGACTCGACGCCGCCGGCAATCGCCAGTTCCATTTCACCGCTGGCGATGGCGCGGAACGCGGTGCCGATGGCATCCATGCCCGAAGCGCAGAGGCGATTGAGGGTCACGCCCGGAATGGTTTCCGGCAGGCCTGCCAACAGCAGCGCCATGCGCGCCACGTTGCGATTGTCTTCACCGGCCTGGTTGGCGCAGCCGAGGAACACCTCGTCCACGGCGTTCCAGTCCACCGACAGGTTGCGCTCCATCAAGGCCTTGATCGGCACGGCGGCCAGGTCGTCGGCGCGAACCGCCGACAGGCCACCGCCGAAACGGCCGATGGGGGTGCGAATCGCGTCGCAGATATAAACGTCACGCATCACGCTTCTCCGGGTGCTTGGCCGTGGGCGGCGGCGGTGCGGGCTTCCAGATCCCTGAGTGCCTTGAGTTCAACCTCGGTCGGCTCGGCGGTGTGTTCAACAGTGTCAGCGAAACGAATCGCCCAACCGGTGGCCGCAACCACTTGCTCGCGGGTCACGCCAGGGTGCAACGCCGTGACCACGAATTCATGGGTGCCCGCTTCCGGTTCCATGATGCACAGGTCGGTAATAATGCCGACCGGACCGGCGCCCGGCAGACCCAGACGCTTGCGCGAGTCGCCGCCCTCGCCATGGCCGACCGAGGTGATGAAGTCGAGCTTGTCGACGAAGGAACGCGACGACTGTTTAAGGATGATCAACACGCTTTTGGCCGAACCGGCGATTTCCGGCGCGCCACCGGCGCCCGGCAGACGGACTTTCGGTGCGTGATAATCGCCGACCACCGTGGTGTTGATGTTGCCGAAGCGGTCGACTTGCGCGGCGCCGAGAAAACCGACGTCGATGCGCCCGCCCTGCAACCAGTAGCGAAAAATCTCACCGGTCGGGACGACGGTGTCAGCGGTTTCCGCCAGTTCACCGTCACCAATCGACAGCGGCAATACACTCGGTTTGGCACCGATCGGACCCGATTCATAGATCAGGACTACGTCCGGCGAGGACGTCAGCCGCGCCAGGTTGGCTGCTTTCGACGGCAGGCCGATGCCAACGAAGCACACCGAACCGTTCTTCAGTCGGCGAGCGGCGGCAACGGTCATCATTTCATTGGTGGTGTAAGTCATTACTTCGCCTCCGAAGCAGCGGCCAGCTTGGCCTGGAACTCGCTGAAGTCAGCGCAGCCATGGATGTACTCGTTGATCCACGCGGTGAAGGTGTCACGGTCGCGGGCAATCGGGTCCCAGGCCTGGTAGAAACGGTTGTCACGCTCGTTGTAGCCGTGGGCGTAGGAAGGATGCGCACCGCCGGGAACATGGCAGACAGCGCTCAACGCCCAGGTCGGCAGCACGCAGGAGTTCATCGGTGCGTTGAGGTCGTCGACGATTTCTTCAACGGTGACGATGCAGCGCTTGGCGGCCAGTGCGGCTTCTTTCTGTACACCGAGGATGCCCCAGAGCAGCACGTTGCCTTTACGGTCGGCCTTCTGCGCGTGGATCACGGTGATGTCCGGGCGTACCGAAGGCACGGCGGCCAACACTTCGCCGGTGAACGGGCAGGTAACGGATTTGATCAGCGGGTTGACCTTCGGCAGGTCGGAACCGGCGTAGGCACGCAGCACCGCGAACGGCAGGCCGGAGGCGCCAGCGACGTAGGCGTTCGCCAGGTCGGCGTGGCTGTGTTCTTCGATTTCCAGCGGGTGCGGCCACTGCTTCTCGACCGCATCACGCAGACGGTGCAGCGAACCCACGCCCGGGTTGCCGCCCCAGGAGAAAATCAGCTTGCGAGCACAACCGGCACCGATCAATTGGTCGTAGATCAGGTCAGGTGTCATCCGTACCAGCGTCAGATCTTTCTTGCCCTGACGAATGATTTCATGACCCGCCGCCGTAGGGATCAGGTGAGTGAAGCCTTCGAGCGCAACGGTATCGCCGTCGTTAACGAATTGCTTCACCGCGTCGTGCAGCGAAAGGATTTCAGCCATGGGGCAGGCTCCCGTTTTGTTATGAACCGACAGTGGTAGAAAAAGGCGCGATGCGCGCGCCGGAATGACTAGAGAGTAAGCCCCTGAAAAACGCCAAACAATCCGATAATCGACTGAGTGTTCGTTTATCGAACAGATTGTTGTTTGGCTACCGATCCCAAAAAGCTTCGCGGGCAAGCCTCGCTCCTACAGGTTCAGTGATTACCTGTAGGAGCGAGGCTTGCCCGCGAAGAGGCCATCAAACCCACTGAAGATTCTGAAACCCGGACTCAGGTCGCATCCGCATGGCTGACCATGCCCTTGATCACCACCGCCGTCGTCGCCAACGCCGCCGGAATCACCAGCGCCGTCAGCACTTGTTCAAAGTTCCAGCCCAACCCCAGCAACGTCGCGCCCATCCACGCCCCGAGGATCGCGCCAAAGCGGCCAATCCCGAGCATCCACGACACACCCGTCGCCCGCCCTTGAGTCGGATAAAACCGCGCCGCCAAAGAAGGCATCGCCGATTGCGCGCCGTTGACACACATCCCCGCCACCAGCACCAGGGTTGCCAACAGCGTGATGTTGCCCAGGCTCTGCCCTACTGCGTAGGCAAACACCCCCGCCAGCAGGTAGAAAGTGCCGATGACTTTGTGCGGATTGAACCGATCCATCGCCCAGCCCACGCCCACGGCGCTCAACACACCGCCGAACTGGAACAGCGCGCCGATGAACGCCGCTTGCTCCATGCTCGCGCCGCTGTCACGCATCAGCGTCGGCAGCCAACTGGTCAGCAGGTAAACGATCACCAGGCCCATGAAGTAGGTCAGCCACAACAGCAAGGTGCCGGTGCTGTAAGTGCCGGAGAAGATCACTGCAAACACGTTGCGGGCCTTCACGGTTTTCTGTTCCGGCACACTGAAGCTGGATGCCTGAGCGACAACGCTCGGATCGATCGGCGCCAGCGCCTTGCGTACCTTGTCGGTGCCGCGATTGCGCACAACCAGGTAACGCGCCGATTCCGGCAGCCAGAGCAGCAAAACGACGGTGAGGATCAGCGGCAGAATTCCGCCGATCAGCAACAGGCTGTGCCAGCCGAACGCCGGAATCAGCTTGGCCGAAATAAACCCGCCACCGGCCATGCCGAGGTTGAAGCCGCAGAACATGCTGGTCACCAGCAGGGATTTTTTGCGCTCCGGGGTGTATTCCGACAGCAACGTCGTGGCGTTCGGCATGCCGGCGCCCAGGCCCAGGCCGGTCAGGAAGCGCAGCACCAGCAATTGATCGACATTGGTGCTGTAAGCCGACGCCAAGCTGAAGGCGCCGAACAACAACACGGCGCCCACCAGTACGACTTTTCGCCCGAAGCGGTCAGCCAACGGGCCGGAACCCAGTGCGCCGAAGACCATACCGATCAACGCCGCACTCATCACCGGACCGAGGCTGGCGCGATCGATGCCCCAGTCCTGGGACAGTGCTGGCGCGATGAAGCCCATGGCCGCGGTGTCGAGGCCATCAAGGAAGACAATCAGGAAACACAGGATCACCACTCGCCACTGGTAGCGCGAAATGGGTTGAGCATTGATGAAGGACTGCACGTCGAGGCAGTTTCCTACAGCAGACTGAGGCTGGTTCATTATTTTTATTCCACGCAAGAACGCAGTCGGACAGGTGCCAGCCTAGGCTGGCGCTGCCGCGACATTAGTGATCCTGGGGAAAGTGCGTCAATTCGTTAAACGCGAGTCTGGGCGATTACCGAACAGCTTAGGCAAACAACTGGGCGCTGAGGTTGCGGCTGGCCGCCAGCAGACCCGGCAGGAACCGTTGCTCCAGCTCGTTGCGGCTGACCCGGCCGGCGTGCGTGCTGACGTTGAGCGCCGCCACCACTTGCCCGGAAGCGTCGTACACCGGAACGGCAATCGAGCGCAGGCCTTGTTCCAGTTCCTGATCGACGATGCACCAGCCTTGTTGCCGTACTTCCTGCAGGCACTCGAGCAACGCTTCGGGGGTATGCAGAGTGCGACTGGTCTTGGCTTGCAGGTCGGCATGGTCGAGGTATTCGCGCAGCGACGTGTCGTCCAGTGCCGCGAGAAGAATCCTGCCCATGGAGGTGCAATAGGCGGGCAAGCGTCCGCCCACCGACAGGTCCACCGAGATCAGACGCTGAGTGGTCGCCGAGCGGGCGATGTACAAAATGTCGTCGCCTTCCAGCGTGGCCATGTTGCAGGCCTCATGAAGTTGCTCGCTCATGCGGTCGAGGTAAGGCTGGGCCGACACCGCCAACGGGGTCGAGGAGAGATAGGCATGGCCGAGGGTCAGCACTTTGGGCAGCAGCGAATAGGTGCGACCGTCGGTGGTGGCGTAGCCGAGTTTGATCAGGGTGTGCAGGCAACGTCGCACAGCGGCGCGGGGAATTTCCGTGCGGTGACTGATCTGGGCGATGGTCAAATGCCGTTTGCGCTCCTGGAACGCTTGCACCACGGCCAGGCCACGGGCCAGGGACGTCATGAAATCCGGGTCGCCGGTCAGGGCCTGGATCCGCTTGGCGGGCGACGCGACTATCGGCGGCGCTACTGAAGCGAAGGAATTGCGCATTTGCTCGTTCATATCAGGTCCTTTTCCCACACGGATCGGCGAAGGCTATTACATGCGGCGCCGGGTTCGGCGCACAAGCCACAGGCAGCCAAGATCGGGCGATTATCGAACGGCCGACCGATAATCGCAATCAGCCCTATGGACGCGACAGACGCTGTGCAGGTTTCGGCTCGCCCTCTATTACATGTTTTACCTTTGCTTGAACCCGCCGTTAAAGCACCCCATATAAGCTTTAACTTGTTCGGCTTAATGACGCCAGAAAGACATCACTGCTAAGTGACCACAAAACTTTCAAGTAACAAAACAATCACACATTGCCATTCATTTTTAACTCCTTGGCGATAGTGTTCTGCAAATCGACCGCTATAATGCAATTCAGTGACCCCTCGGTTTTTACTTGCCGATTGCGTCACCCGGCAGCACGATGTTCCATCGCGGCTGCCCGCAGCAAGTGCCTGTCGTTCATTTCATATGCTCCGCCAGCGCGCTCGCTGAAACAGGAAACTGATGCTACGTCAGCCGTTTTGCTCTGGTGCCGTGGCCGCCTGCAACATGGAAGTATTGATTGCCGTGTCGTAAAACGATGCCTTTGCGGGCATTGTCCTTTCGGCGAGCGTGGTCAATGCATTTGCTGCAGCGCGATTTACCAGAATTAATCTCAACCCATACAGGTAGCACTGTGACGAAAGACGAACTGCGCGCGGAACTTGAGCGCCAGGAACAACGTTACAAGGAAGTTTACGGCGGGGAAGTCACCACCTACGCCGCTCAGCCCGAACCGGAACGCAAACCCTGGCGTAAACGCGCCACCGTTCAGGATCAGGCTTTTTCCCAGGAATTGCAGAAGATGGAAAAGGAACTCAAAGCCGAAGAGCCATGATTGCCCCGGCCTGATTCCTTTCAAGGGCCCGCGCCTGCCCCCGTTAAAAGCGGGAAGCAATGATGTTGCCATTCGCGCCCGCTACGAGCGGGCAGCGGCCTCCTCATCCATCTGATGAGGCAAATGGCTCATGTCTGGCCCTCTTCTCAGATATTTCACACAAGCGTTCAAGTCTCTCGCCTACAAGAGAGAAACCCTTGTGCCTGCGGGCTTTCCAAAGAAATTCAACGACTTGCAAAACCCGGTAAAAACCCGGCGCCTGGGCTATTTCCGCAAACTAATTCGTTGAAGAATGTTACCGATGAGCAGCTAGTGCATCGATTAGCAGTCTTTTCTGGCATAATCGCGCCCCCTTATGACCGGGTCAGAAAACCTTCATGATCGATTTATTCAGCGGACTGGATGCTTGGGTGCTTGTGAGCCTCTTGCTCGCCCTCGCCTTTGTCCTCGCCTTCGAGTTCATCAACGGCTTTCATGACACTGCAAACGCGGTGGCCACTGTTATCTACACCAAAGCCATGCCGCCTCATCTGGCCGTGTTCTTTTCCGGTGTGTTCAACTTTCTTGGCGTGCTGCTGGGCGGTGTCGGCGTGGCGTATGCCATCGTCCACCTGCTGCCGGTAGAACTGCTGATCAATGTGAACACCGGTCACGGGCTGGCCATGGTGTTCTCGTTGCTCGCCGCCGCCATCACCTGGAACCTGGGCACCTGGTACTTCGGTATCCCGGCCTCCAGCTCCCACACGCTGATCGGCTCGATCCTCGGGGTCGGCCTGGCCAACGCCCTGATCAACGACATTCCGTTGGCCGATGGTGTGAACTGGCAGAAGGCGATCGATATCGGTGCCTCCCTGGTGTTCTCGCCAATGGCCGGCTTCCTGGTCGCCGCGCTGATTCTGATCGGCCTTAAATGGTGGCGTCCGCTGTCGAAGATGCACAAGACGCCGGAACAGCGCCGCAAGATCGACGACAAGAAGCATCCGCCGTTCTGGAACCGCCTGGTGCTGGTGATCTCGGCCATGGCCGTGAGCTTCGTGCACGGTTCCAACGATGGTCAGAAAGGTATCGGCCTGATCATGCTGGTGCTGATCGGTATCGTGCCGGCGCAGTTCGTCCTCGACTTGGGCAGCACCACGTACCAGATCGAACGGACTCGCGATGCGACCCTGCACCTGAGCCAGTTCTACAAACGCAATGCCGATACGCTGGGCGAGTTCCTGGCACTGGGCAAAAGCGTGGAAGGCGATCTGCCGGAGAAATTCCGTTGCAACCCGAAACAGACCGAACCGACCATTTCCGCCCTGCTCGACACCCTTAAAGGTGTGGCCGATTACCACTCGCTGTCGGCGGAAAGCCGCATCGAAGTGCGTCGCTACCTGCTCTGCCTGGACGACACGGCCAAGAAAGTCAGCAAACTGCCAAGCCTCGCGGCCCGTGAAAAGGCTGACCTGGACAAACTGCGCAAAGACCTGACCACCACCACCGAATACGCTCCGTTCTGGGTAATCCTGGCGGTCGCACTGGCGCTGGGCCTGGGTACCATGGTTGGCTGGAAACGCGTGGTACTGACCATCGGCGAGAAGATCGGCAAGCAAGGCATGACTTACTCCCAGGGCATGTCGGCGCAGATCACGACGGCGAGCCTGATCGGCATGGCCAACATCTTCAGCCTGCCGGTGTCCACCACCCACGTTCTGTCCTCGGGCGTGGCCGGCACCATGGTTGCCAACAAAAGCGGCCTGCAGGGCGGCACCGTCAAAACCATCCTGCTGGCCTGGGTCCTGACCCTGCCGGCAACCGTGGGCCTGTCGGCTGGCCTGTTCTGGCTGGCTTCGAAGGCACTGGCCAGCTGATACATCGCTGCAACGAAAAAGGCGCGTTCCGTGAGGTTCGCGCCTTTTTTATCGCTGCGTATTAGTGAACTTCACGAAGCACGCGAGCTGGGGGGGGTGGTGTTGGATGGGGTGCATATCCATTTCTGCGGTAACGGCTGCTATTGGTTTCGCCCTTACGGCGAGTCACTTTGGAAAAGCCCCAAAGTAACCAAAGGGCTCTTGCCCCTTTCGTTCGGTGCCTCGCCTAGGCTCGGCATGCCCTCGCTCCGGTCCTGCTCCGTGGGCCCGCCGCCATCGGCCATCCATGGCCGGGGGCGGCTAACCCGGCATCCATGCCGGGTTGCCCACTACGCAGAACCTCCACTCGGCCTCTCGAGGGGGCGCTCAGATCAAAAGCGGAAGGCGAGCTAACGCTCGGCCTGATGAGTGGTGAAAATCAAAAGCGCACGCGATTCCCTGTAGGAGCGAGGCTTGCTCGCGAAAATCGTTTGGACACCGCATTCATTCAGACAGCCCGCGTTAACGTTGACGTCCATCGCCAGCAAGCTGGCTCCTACAGGGGAAATGCACATGTTTTCGGTATGTCCACGATCTCCTGTAGGAGCCGGCTTGCTGCGGGCGGCGTTCCGACGATAGCGGTGGGTCAGTCAACGTATGTATTGGCTGGACGGACGCCATCGCCAGCAAGCCGGCTCCTACAGGGGATCGGTGTACATATCCGGAATGAGTGAACGCAGCAGAGAAGGAGAACGCGGACATCAAAAGAGCCAGGTCGGCTTTCAGGCCGCCTCGGCGGGCTGTGGCGGTAGTCGCCCCCTCGAGAGGCCGAGCGCAGGTTCTGCGCAGTGGGCAACCCGGCATGGATGCCGGGTTAGCCGCGCACGGCCAAGGATGGCCGATCGCGGCGGGCCCACGGAGCAGGACCGGAGCGAGGGTATGGCGAACATTAGCGAGCCACCGAACGAAAGGGGCAAGAGCCCTTGGTTACTTGGGGCTTTTCCAAGTGACCCGCTGTAAGAGCGGAACCGATAGCCGCCGTTACCACAGAAACGGATATGTCCCCCACCCAACAACCTACCTGAAACCCCCAGGCCGTTGCCCAACTCAGCCCCCCCCACCGCCAACCCACACAAACCACCAGATTTTCGCAGGCAAAAAAAAAGGGCAACCGAAGTTGCCCAAAATGCCTTGCGTGCTCATTGCATCCAGAAAGACCTACGGTTTTTTCCGTTTGTGCGAATCTTTCCAGATAAAAAATCCAAACCCTGCGAAAAACAGAACCATGAGGCCGACTGTCAGCACTCCGGCGATCACCACGTTGTCGAAAAACATGACTGGCCTCCTGCACTTGCCCTGTTGCGATGGGGCTAAGTTAACCAATCAGGCAGGAGAGGAAATTGACCGGGATCAATATCGCCCGAGACTGGGCGCAAAGGAGGGGGAAAACTGATCTGCATCAACGGATGCGAGGGGTTTAACGCTTTTTCGGTTTGCTCTTCGGCTTCTTCTTCGCTTTGCCCAACGGCATTGCCTGCTCGAATGCCTGGCGCACTTCGTTCAGGCGTTTTTCGTTGAGGTCATGAACACGCTTGGCGCGTTCGGAATTGAGGTCGATCAGTTTGTCGTCTTGGCTCATGGTCTTCAGTGCATCGTGTGAAATGAAGTTCAACTGCCGCATCGCTCGGCAGGATTGCGCCAATAATGCGGTCTGGCGCCCGCGCTGACCAGTCGCCTGCGTAACAGCGGCTTAACAAAATATGTGCTCACGGCGTTTTTTCAACGCACAATCGCGACTTTGCGATGGACCCAAAGGACCCGCGCCGTGGAACTGCACCAGGATCTGCCTCCCTTGATGGCCCTGCGCGCCTTCGAGGCCGTGGCGCGCCATTTGAGTTTCATCAAGGCCGCCGATGAATTGTCGGTGACCCAAAGTGCAATCAGCCATCAAGTGCAGAAACTGGAACAGTTCCTCAACCAGCGGCTGTTTATCCGCCGCACCCGGGCCATCGATCTGACGCCTGCCGGCGAAGCGTATTACCGGCAGATTCAACCGGCTCTCACCTCCATCGCCTTGGCCACCCGTGAACTGCGGGGCAATGAGCACCAGGAAAGCACCCTGCGCATCGGCCTGCTCGCCTCGTTCGCCACCCTGTGGCTGGCGCCGCGCCTGGCCAGTTTCAACGCGCGCCACCCGCACATTCATGTCGAACTCCTGCCCTCGGTGCAACTGGCCGACGTCAGCGGCGGCGAAGTCGACCTGGCCATTCGCTACGGCAAAGGTGGCTGGCCGAAAGTCCAGGCCCGACGCTTTATGGTGGAAACACTGACCCCGGTCTGCAGCCCGGCGTTCAAGGCCAAGGGCACCGACCAAGGCCCGCTGCTCATGGCCAAGTCGCACCAGCCGTTCGAGTGGATCGACTGGAGCGCGCACAACGCCATCGACCTCAGCCATTGCCCCAGCGTCATGCTCCACGACTACAACATCGTCGTCGAAGCCGCCGTGGCCGGCCAAGGCATCGCCATGGGACGTCATCACTTGATCGAGCGCCGACTCAAGGACGGCTCGTTGGTAGAAGCCTTCTCCACCCCGCCGTTCATTAGCGATATCGGCTATTGGCTGGTCACGCCCGAGCGACCGCCGAGCCACGCAACACAATGCTTTAGTGAATGGCTGAATGAGATGGCCAACATCGCACACAAATCTCACGGCGACTGAAGTTCAAAATTGTGGGAGCGAGCCTGCTCGCGAAGGCCATGTCCCATCCAACATTCATGTGACTGACACACCCTTTCGCGAGCAGGCTCGCTCCCACATTCGATCTACGCATGAGCCAATTGAATACGTCGGATTAAATCTATCCGTTTGTCGCACTCCCCGTCCGCCAACATGCTGAAGCCTTCATTCAGGAGGATTCACCATGACCGATTCACTCGCCCACCGCGTCCAGCAACTTGGCCTGAGCCTGCCGACACCGAGCCAGCCCATCGCCAATTACGTCAACCACGTGGTCAGCCAGAACCAGTTGTTCATTTCCGGTCAGATTCCGTTACTGGACGGCAAACCGGCATTCATCGGCCGATTGGGAGAGTCGATCTCCGATGAAGAAGGCGCCAACGCCGCCGAACTTGCCGCGCTGGGCCTGCTCGCACAATTGAGCGATGCGCTCGGTGATGACCTGTCGAAACTGGTGCGCATCATCCGTCTTGGCGTGTTCATCGCCAGCGCCGCGGATTTTGCGCGTCAAGGTGCGGTCGCCAATGGCGCGTCCAACCTGTTGGTCAATGCCCTCGGCGAAAAAGGCCGGCATGTGCGCACGGCTGTCGGCGTATCGAGCCTGCCCGGCGGCGTGGCCGTGGAAATCGACGCGATTTTCGAGCTGCGTCCATGAACCTCGACGAAGTGGAGCGTTTGCGAGCGGCGACGCCGGGGTGTGCCAGCGTGATTCACTTCAACCACGCCGGCGCCTCGTTGCCGAGCCAGGCCACCCTCGACGCGATCATCGAGCAACTGCGACTCGAAGCCCGCTGCGGCCCCATGGAGGCCGCCGACCAGAGCGTGCAGGCCCGCGCTCGCAGTGCGGCGGCCCTGCTGCTCAATGCAAACACTGAAAACATCGCGTTCGCCAGCAGCGGTTCGGCTGCCTGGGGCATGGCATTCAATGCATTGGGGCCATGGCAGGACGGCGAGCGGATTTTGGTCGGGCGCCATGAATGGGGCGGCAATCTGGCCTGCATCGCCGGGGCCGTCAGCGCCGGGGCGCGGCTGGAGGTGATTCCCTGCGATGAGACGGGCGCCGTGTCCGTGTCCGCCCTCCAGCAGATGATCGACCCGAAGGTGAAGCTGATCGCGCTGACCTGGCTGCCGGCCAACGGCGGCCTGATCAACCCGGCCGAGGCCATCGGCGCCGTGGCGCGCCAGCACGGCATTCCCTACTTCATCGACGCCGGCCAGGCGCTGGGGCAATTGCCCTGCGATGTGCAGGCGTTGAACTGCGATGTGCTCAAGGGCGCCGGACGCAAATTCCTCCGTGGCCCGCGAGGAACGGCGTTGTTGTACATCAAACCGGGGTTTCTCGAACGTCTCGTGCCCGGCCATCTGGACGTGCTTTCCGCACCGTGGGACGGCGAAGGTTTCTCGGTGCGTGACGATGCGCGGCGGTTTGAAACCAGTGAAGTGTCGGTGGCTTTGCTGGCCGGGCTGGCCAATGCGCTGGAGGAGTTCAACCACTTGGGTGCAACCCGGATTCGCCAGCGGATCGAGGGCTTGAGCGGGCAACTGCGCGAACGCCTTGAGTCGGTCAGCGGGCTGACGCTACACAACCTGGGGCCGGCGAATCAGCAATCAGGCTTGGTCGCCTTCACGCTCAAGGGTTGGGACAGCGTTGAATTGAAGCAGCGGCTGGCGCAACGAGGGATCAACATCGGCGCCAATGGCGTCGCCTATACGCCGCTGGATATGCAGGCCCGAGGGCTGGACAGCATCGCGCGGATTGCCGTCAGTTACCTCAATACCGAAGAAGAAGTGGATGTACTGCTCAACGCCCTCAACGAACTTTCCCTCATCAAGGACTAAATCTGAATGTCGACCCACAACCCCTGACGCGGCTCGTCGTCCATCAATGGCGCGACCGGCACGGTGTTATCCGCGTTGAGCTCCGTGCCGGGAATGGCCAGGTGCTCTTCAGGATCTTCATCGGCTTCACGGCGACGGCGTTCCTTTTCCTGCTTGCGGCGCTGTTCCTCGCGCAGCTGAAACGCCGCCTCTTCCGGATCGCGCTGTTGCAGGTCGATCGTGCTTTCGTTGGAGCTTTCCTGCACCGGTACAACAGGCGGAATATCCGGGCGCTGGCGGATCGGGTCGTGCTGTGAAGTGATCGGCACGGCACTCAAGGGGAGCATCGGTGGCAGCATAATTATTTGTCTCCTGTCAGCAGGCTGTCGGCTGCGGGGATGGCGACTTGAGCCATCGGTCGCAAACTGTGACCGGATTGGCACTAACAAGTGCCCCGGCCCGCACACGTCTCAAGCGGTGGACTAACGTAAGACTGTGAGTTTTTCTGAGAGTCCTTTGGCCCTGAAGCCCTCATTCCGTTAAGATAGCCCGCTTTTTCAAGGTGGGAGTCAGGCAGCATGGCGCAGCAGTATCAACCGGGGCAACGCTGGATCAGTGACAGCGAAGCCGAGCTGGGTTTAGGCACCGTTCTGGCACAGGACGGCCGCTTGTTGACCGTGCTCTATCCGGCCACTGGCGAGACTCGCCAGTACGCGCTACGGAATGCGCCCCTCACCCGCGTGCGTTTTTCGCCGGGCGATTCGATCATTCACTTCGAAGGCTGGAAACTGACCGTACAGGAAGTCGACGACATCGACGGCCTGCTGATCTACCACGGCCTCAACGCGCAGAACGAAGTGGTCACCCTGCCGGAAACCCAGCTGTCGAACTTCATTCAGTTCCGACTGGCCAGCGACCGTTTGTTCGCCGGGCAGATCGACCCGCTGGCCTGGTTCTCCCTGCGCTACAACACCCTGGAACATACCAGCCGCCAGTTGCAATCCTCGCTCTGGGGCCTGGGCGGCGTGCGTGCGCAACCCATCGCGCACCAGTTGCACATCGCCCGTGAAGTCGCCGACCGCATTGCGCCGCGGGTATTGCTGGCAGACGAAGTGGGCCTGGGCAAAACCATCGAAGCCGGCCTGGTGATTCATCGCCAACTGCTCTCGGGCCGCGCCAACCGCGTGCTGATCCTGGTGCCGGAAAACCTGCAGCACCAGTGGCTGGTGGAAATGCGCCGCCGCTTCAACCTGCAAGTCGCGCTGTTCGACGAAGAACGCTTCATCGAAAGCGACGCCGCCAACCCATTCGAAGACACCCAGCTCGCGTTGGTCGCCCTGGAATGGCTGGTGGAAGACGAAAAGGCCCAGGACGCGCTGTTCGCCGCCGGTTGGGACTTGATGGTCGTCGACGAAGCCCACCACCTAGTGTGGCACGAAGACAAGGCCAGCCCTGAGTACTCGCTGGTCGAACAGTTGGCTGAAGTCATTCCCGGCGTATTGCTGCTGACCGCCACCCCGGAACAACTGGGTCAGGACAGCCACTTCGCGCGTCTTCGCCTGCTCGACCCGAACCGTTTCCATGACCTGCACGCCTTCCGCGCCGAGAGCGAGAACTATCGCCCGGTGGCCGAAGCCGTTCAGGAGCTGCTGGACAAGGGGCGCCTGTCGCCTGAAGCGCACAAGACCATTCACGGTTTCCTCGGCAACGAAGGTGAAGCGCTGCTGAGCGCCGTCAATGATGGCGACACTGAAGCCAGTGCCCGCCTGGTCCGTGAACTGCTCGACCGCCACGGCACTGGCCGTGTGCTGTTCCGCAACACTCGCGCCGCTGTGCAGGGTTTCCCGGAACGCAAACTGCATCCGTACCCGCTGCCGTGCCCCGATGAATACCTCGAACTGCCGCTGGGCGATCACGCCGAGCTGTACCCGGAAGTCAGCTTCCAGGCCCAGCCGGACGCCAACGAAGAAGAACGCTGGTGGAAATTCGACCCGCGCGTCGAGTGGCTGATCGACCAGCTGAAAATGCTCAAACGCACCAAAGTGCTGGTGATCTGCGCCCACGCCGAAACCGCCATGGACCTGGAAGACGCCCTGCGCGTGCGTTCCGGTATTCCTGCGACGGTGTTCCACGAAGGCATGAACATCCTTGAGCGTGACCGCGCCGCCGCCTACTTCGCCGATGAAGAATTTGGCGCGCAAGTGCTGATCTGCTCGGAAATCGGCAGTGAAGGTCGCAACTTCCAGTTCTCGCACCACCTGGTGCTGTTCGATCTGCCGTCGCACCCGGACCTGCTGGAGCAGCGGATCGGTCGTCTCGACCGGATCGGCCAGAAGCACATCATCGAACTGCACGTGCCGTACCTCGAAACCAGCCCGCAAGAGCGCTTGTTCCAGTGGTACCACGAAGCGTTGAACGCATTCCTCAACACCTGCCCGACCGGCAACGCCTTGCAGCATCAGTTCGGCCCGCGCCTGCTGCCGCTGCTGGAAAATGCCGACGACGGCGAGTGGCAAGCGCTGATCGACGAGGCTCGCACCGAGCGTGAGCGCCTGGAAGCCGAGCTGCACACTGGCCGTGACCGCTTGCTGGAACTCAATTCCGGCGGCGCTGGCGAAGGTGATGCACTGGTCGAGGACATCCTCGAGCAAGACGATCAGTTCACGCTGCCGATCTACATGGAAACCCTGTTCGATGCATTCGGTATCGACAGTGAAGACCACTCGGAAAACGCCCTGATCCTCAAGCCGAGCGAAAAAATGCTCGACGCCAGCTTCCCGCTGGGCGACGACGAAGGCGTGACCATCACTTACGACCGCAACCAGGCGCTGTCTCGCGAAGACATGCAGTTCATCACCTGGGAACACCCGATGGTGCAAGGCGGCATGGACCTGGTGCTGTCCGGTTCGATGGGCAACACCGCCGTGGCGCTGATCAAGAACAAGGCGCTGAAACCGGGCACCGTGTTGCTGGAACTGCTCTACGTCAGCGAAGTGGTTGCACCGCGTTCGCTGCAACTGGGTCGTTACCTGCCGCCGGCCGCGCTGCGCTGCCTGCTCGATGCCAATGGCAATGACCTGTCGGCCCGGGTGTCGTTCGAGACCCTGAACGATCAACTGGAAAGCGTGCCGCGTGCCAGCGCCAACAAGTTCATCCAGGCCCAGCGCGATCAGCTGACGCCACGGATCAACGCCGGCGAAGAGAAAATCTTCCCGCGTCATGCCGAGCGCGTGGCTGAGGCGCAACGTCGTCTCGCGGCTGATACCGATGAAGAACTGGCGCGCCTGACCGCGTTGCAAGCGGTCAACCCGACCGTACGCGACAGCGAACTGGTTGCCCTGCGTAAACAGCGTGAACAAGGTCTGGCGATGCTCGACAAGGCAGCGCTGCGACTGGAAGCGATTCGGGTGTTGGTGGCGGGTTAATCGCCCTGCCCCACCTCGCGCAATGAAAAAGGCCCGCAGCGATGCGGGCCTTTTTTTGTCTCGGATAAACCAGACAATCCCTGTAGGAGCCGGCTTGCTGGCGATGGTCGTTAACGATAACGCGTACTGACTGGTTCACCGCGGCGTATTCGAGTCCATCGCCAGCAAGCCGGCTCCTACAGGTCTTCTATTCCAGTTTTTCTAAGCGGTGACCGCCGGGATCTGCGGCTCAACCACCGCCACCAAGCCTTCCTTCATCCGCTTCGCATCCCGCACAAAACACCGCGACGCCATGAACAGGAACACCATCGTAAAGAACAGCGCTACCGGAATCAGGTACATCGCGTCATGCAGGCCAACAGCCTTGAACGCTTCGGTCATCTGTTCGGCGCCGGCCGCCAGCATCGCCGTGTGCGCAAAGTGATCGGACAAACCGCCCACCACCACCGGCCCCAATCCGCCACCCAGCAAATACAGCCCGGCAAAGAACAGCGCCATCGCCGTGGCCCGCAGGCGTGGTTCGACCACGTCCTGGATGGCCGTGTAAACGCAGGTGTAGAAGTTGTAGGCAAACAACCAGCCCAGACTGAACACCGCCACGAACACCCCGATCTCGATCCGCCCGGCATGCAACGCCCACGCGGTGCACACCGTCGAAACGATCAGGCTGAACGCCGCAAACAGCAGCCGCCCATTGGCCACCCGCTGGTGAATCTTGTCTGCGACCCAGCCGCCCAACGTCAGGCCGAACAGCCCCGTCACACCAACGATCACACCGGTCGCCACCGCCGCTTCGTGCAATGGCATCTGGAAGTAGCGTTGCAGCATCGGCACCAGGAACGAGTTGCAGGCATAGGTCGCGAAGTTGAAACACAGCCCCGCCATCACCAACCACAGAAAGGTCGGCACCGCCAGCACCCGGCGGATCGGCCGGTCCACACGCTCCTGCGAGACCTGCACACTTTCCGCTGCGCCGCGTTTCGGTTCCTTGATGAAAAACATGAAGACCGCCAGGATCAGCCCCGGCACCGCCGCGATGAAGAACGGCGCGCGCCAGCTGTCGAACGCCTTGACCATCCAGCCGATGGTGAAGAACGCCAGCAGCAGGCCCAACGGCAGACCCAGCATGAAAATGCCCATCGCACGCGCACGGCGGTGGGCCGGGAACAGGTCGCCGATCAGCGAGTTGGCGGCAGGTGCGTAACTGGCCTCACCGATACCGATGCCCATGCGCACGATCAGGAAACTCCAGAAACTGCCCACCAGCCCATTGACCGCTGTCAGCCCGCTCCAGGCCGCCAGCCCCCAACCCATCAACTTGGCGCGCGAGCCGGTATCGGCCATCCGCCCCAGCGGCAGCCCGGCAATCGCATAGACAATGGTGAAGGCGGTACCGATGATCCCCAGTTGAAAGTCGCTGAGGTGCCATTCCATACGGATCGGCTCGATGATGATGGCCGGAATGGTGCGATCGAAGAAATTGAACAGATTGGCCAGGAACAGCAGGAACAGAATGCGCCAGGCATTCGCCGCTTGGGTCGAGTTCTGCATGGGTCCGTCTCTTTTTATTGTTTTTGGGGCATCACTGTCCCCGGAACCTGCAATCTAGTCAGGCCCGGTGCAACTGTCTGTAATTATTCGTAAGGCTGATATCAACCCATGGCGCCAGTCGAGCTGGCTTGCAAGCGATGGCGATGCCACATTCAACATTCATGTGACTGATATACCGGTCGTATCGCCCGTCCCACAGTGGGTTGGTGGTGTTTTCCATGATCCGACCAACCGTTGAAAAATACCTCTGTACCCCCCTTCCAAAGCCCGAGGCGAAGCCTAGAATAGCGGCCTTGTCTGCCACACCATGCCCCCATCCCTCCTTTGATTATCGCCCATGTCCGAAGCCAGTCCGTGTCTGAATTGCGGTGCCTGCTGTTCTCACTTTCGCGTGTCTTTTTTCTGGGGTGAATGCACCTCGGCCGGAGGTTTAGTGCCCGATGAACTGGTGGCGCCGATCAGCCCCAGCCGGGTGGCCATGCTCGGCACCGACTGCAAACCGACTCGTTGTGTCGGATTGGTCGGTGAAGTCGGCACCGCGGTGCAATGCTCGATTTACGACCAACGCTCCAGCACTTGCCGCGAGTTCGATGCTTCCTGGGCCAACGGCGAGGCGAATGTGGATTGCGATGCGGCACGAGCCGCCTTCGGGTTACCAGCGCTGCAACCCGATTTACCTTATGAGCAGATCGCCTGAGTCTTAGCCGTAAACGCTATAACGCTTATGCCAAAATCATTAGTGCCAATGTGCCATCACCGCTGACGCTCTTTGTATGACCTCTATACTCCAAAGCATTCGCCAGCGTGCATGGCGCGGGCCGGGACAAGACGGGGCATGCTATGGAGTGGCTTGGTTTGCATTTTTTTACCGAGCTAACCGCGAACGGGCAAGTTGTCCTCAATTGCACACATGATCCTTTTCTGGTGCTGCTGGCCTATCTGGTCGCCTGTGTGGGCGGCTTCGCCACGCTGGACATGGCCGAACGGGTCGGGCATTCGGAAAACCCGGCGTCACAACGGCTGTGGCGCTGGATCGGCGCCGGGTGCCTGGCAGGCGGCATCTGGGCCATGCATTTCATCGGCATGCTGGCGTTTCAGGCGCCGGTCGAGATTCAATACGAACTGCCCGTCACCCTTGCCTCCCTGCTGATTGCCCTGTTCGCCTCGTGGCTGGCGATGCACACCCTCAGTCATCCTCACCTGAGCATCCGGCAGTACATCCAGGCGGCCATTTGCATTGGCCTGGGCATCGCGATCATGCATTACGTGGGCATGGCGGCGATGCGTTCGAATGCGATGACGTATTACGAACCGGTGCTGTTCATCCTTTCCATCGTCATCGCCATTGGCGCCAGCCTCGCGGCGCTGTTGCTGTCGAGTCGATTGCGCGAAGGCTCTGGCCTGCTCCATCAATTGGTCAAATTCAGCGCCAGCCTGGTGCTTGGGGCGGGCATTATCAGCATGCATTTCACCGGCATGGCCGCCTTCAGCCTGGTGTTGCCGACCGGCAGCCCACTGACGTTGCCCGGTGACAACAATCACCTGCAACTGGGGCTGACGGTGGCGGTCATCACGCTGCTGATCATCGGCAGCAGCATCAGCGCAGCACTGGCGGACAAGAAACTGCAACACAAGGAACGCGACCTGCAACGGGTCAACACGCTGCTCGGCCAACTGGATCAGGCGCGCATGTCGCTGCAGGAAGTGGCTAACTATGACGCCCTGACCAACCTGATCAACCGCCGAGGCTTCAACCAGATCTTCGCCGAGAGGCTGCTCCAGAAAACCGATGAAGGCGGCATGCTCGCGGTGATGTTTCTGGACATCGACCACTTCAAGCGGATCAACGACAGCCTCGGCCATGACGCCGGCGACGAATTGCTCAAAGTCCTGGCCCAGCACATCAAGGGTTCGGTACGCAGTCACGAAGATGTGGTGGCGCGTTTCGGTGGTGACGAGTTCTGCCTCCTCATCAGCCTGCGTGAACGCGAGGAAGCACGGGCCATGGCCCAGCGCATCATGCTGAAGATGAAGGAACCGATCGAGCTGTCCGGGCGGCGCATGGTCATGACCACCAGCATCGGCATCAGCCTGTTTCCGGAGGATGGCACCACCTGCGAGGAATTGCTGAAACACGCCGACCTGGCGCTGTACCAGTCCAAGGGCGGCGGCCGCAACGGCCTGAATTTCTTCAGCCCGAACCTGAGAACCCGAGCCACGCTGGAGCTGCAACTCGAAGAGGAACTGCGCCACGCCCTGCATGAAAACACCGGGCTGATCCTGCATTACCAACCGATTTTCGACTTGCAAACCGCACAGGTCAGCAAGCTGGAAGCGCTGGTCCGCTGGCAACATCCGGTTCACGGGTTGCTGACACCGGACCGCTTCGTTGCCATCGCCGAGGCCAACGGGTTGATTGCCGAGCTGGACAATTGGGTTCTGCGCAAAGCCTGCGAGGACCTGAGCGAGCTGTCACGTCAGGGCTGCGAAGAACTGCACATCGCCGTCAACTGCTCACCGCTGAACCTGGCGCGCGAAGACCTCGCCGATGAAATCGAACACGCGTTGCGGGTTGCCGGAGTGGCGCCGCAGCGACTGGAACTGGAAGTGACCGAGAACGCGCTGATGGTCAACATCGCCAATTCGCTGGTGTTGTTGCGCCAGATTCGCGCCCTCGGCGTGTCGCTGTCGATCGACGAATTCGGCACCGGTTATTCCTCCCTCGCCTACCTCAAGCGCCTGCCGCTCAACTCGCTGAAGATCGATCGCTCGTTCATCCAGGACATTCCCAAGTCGACTCAGGACATGGAAATCGTTCAGGCGATTATCGTCATGGCTCACACCCTGCATTTGCAGGTGATCACCGAAGGCGTCGAAACCCTTGAGCAATACGAGTTTCTCCAGCGCAACGGCTGCGATTTCGTCCAGGGCTACCTGCTCAGCCGCCCGGTGCCGCTGGCGGAACTCCGTCCGGTACTCAGTGAAATCAACCAGCGCAAACACGGGCACACGATCAGTCCGCTGAGTCCGGTTCGCGGTACAGCTGCACCAGGGTCGACGGATCTTTTTCCAGGAATCCCTGGCTACCATGCAACCGCATCAATTGTGCGGCCAATCCGCTGATGGGCGTGGCCGAACCTTGCTCACGGGAAAATTTCACCGCGGTATCGAGGTCCTTGAGCAGCGTGCGCACGTGCCATTTCACCGGTTCAAAACGGCTTTCGGCCATTTGCGGGGCGAGGATCTGCAACGGTTTTGAATCGGCAAAACCGCCGGCGAGCGCTTCGGCAATCAGACTGGCCTGCACACCGGAACGTTCGGCCAGCGCCACGACTTCGGCGATGACCAGAGCGTTACAGGCAACGATCATCTGATTGCAGGCCTTGGTCACCTGCCCCGCCCCGACCGCGCCCATATGAGTGACACGTTGGCCGAGGCTGAGCAGAACAGGCCTGACACGCTCAAGGTCCGCCGCTTCGCCGCCCACCATGATCGCCAGGCTCCCGGCCTCGGCGCCGATAACGCCCCCGGACACCGGAGCGTCCAGCCAGCGCATGCCGGTCTGGCTGGCCAACCGCGCCGACATTTCCCGCGTCGCGGTGGGTTCCAGGCTGGAAAAATCCACCAGCAACTGGCCGCTTTTCCCACCTTCGGCCACTCCGCCCGGACCAAACACCACCTCGCGCACCACGGCCGTGTCGGCCAGGCACAACATCAGCACATCGGCGTGCCGACACAGCTCGGCAGGCGTGGCAACTTGTCGCGCACCCGCCTCGACCAGCGGCGCACATTTGGCCGGATTGCGGTTCCATACAGTCAGCGAAAACCCCGCAGCCAGCAGGCGCCGACACATCGGCAGGCCCATAAGGCCGATACCGGCAAAACCCAACGAAGGTAGGGTTGACATCATTTGGCCTCCTTTTTCATTAAAGATCGCCAAATATTGGCCGATTCATCATGACTAAGGAAAGGATTCCCCCGAGTGATGTTCAGGCCCAGTCCCTGACGCTTGGGCCCAATACGCGCTGAAAAAAGACGCGAGAACCCATCCGTGATGGTTTGACGACACGTAGTCGTCCAGCCAACCAGCCCAGGTACATGGCGCACAATGACTTCTAAAAACAATCCGGCCACTGCGATTTCCGATCTGACGCTGAGCCCCGCGGCGAACAGCCCCACGCCGTCGAAGCCATTGAGCCCCTCGCGCCCGTTGGCGACTCAGCAATACCTGTACTTCACCGAGACCAATACCGACCGCATCCTCGATAACCTCGACGGTCTGCGCGACATGGTGTTCCCGCGTCCGCCGCACCTGGAAGGCGATAACGAACAGCACAACGATCAGGAATTCCCGTCGGTGTGCCTGATCGGCCTCGGTCGCTGCGGCTCGAACATCGCGCTGGACGTCGCGGAGCTGGTGTACAACGCCCGCAAGTTCTACCTCAACGAATTCAACAACGAAGATCGCCTGTCGCCGGACAAGCGCTACGCGGAAAAGGGCTACAGCCCGGCCCAGTGGATCCGCAACAACCTGCGCCTGGGCCCGAACAAGGCCACCAAGCCGGTGTTCCTGGTCGAACCGCTGGTGATGCTCGGCGACCTCGACAAAGACATCGCCGGTCGCATCCGTTTCTCGCGCAAGGGCGAAAAAAGCGGCTTCCTGCGCGACTACAGCAAAATGAAAATCATGGACTTGTCGGAAGTCCACGCCGGTGGCGCCGGTAACGCGCCGATCCTCGGTCAGTACCTGGCCAAGATCATCCTGAACAAGGACACCCAGCGTTTCTCCAGCCCGGACTGGAAAATGATTCACTCGTACCTGATCGACAGCTGCGGCATCAAGGCCAACCAGTCGCGCCTGTACTTCTCGATCTTCAGTGCCGGCGGCGGTACCGGTTCGGGCATGGCTTCGGAATTCGGCCTGGCCCAGCAGCACTCGTACATGAACAAGACGTTCGACACCAAGCCGATGGACGAGCACGACGGCAAAAGCGGTCATTCCTTCGTCTTCGAACCGATCTTCACCAGCGGCATCTGCGTACTGCCGAACATTTCCGATCACCGCAGTGAAATGTCCGAGGCGCTGCACATCAACGCCGGTCGCCTGCTGTGCAAATATCTCTCGGAAGAATGGGACTTCTCCTACAACTTCGCCAACGAAGACAGCAGCGAAGCCAGCGTCATGGGCCGTATCCGCCCATGGAACGCGATGATGCTGATTTCCAACGACATCATGCGTTATGCCGAAGAAAGCGATGACGGCAACATCCAGAACATCGACGTCAACGCGATGGAAAAGCACGCCAACCAATACATTTCGCAGCAGATCTTCAACATTCTGACGGCGCAGGCGGTCACGACTGACTACGACCAGAACTATTTCCGTCGCGCCGGCATCGACATCGGCGAAACCATTCGCCTCGACGCCAACGACCTGTTCATGAGCCTGGCCGGCCCGGTGGCGATTGCCTACGCCGAATCGGTCGTGCCGGAAACCCCGCCGCCAAGCAGTGACAAGTTCAAGGTGTTCGAGAAAGAGCCGCAGCGCCTGAACATCGATGACCTGTTCTTCCGCTCCATCGACCTGCCGCACTTCAACAAAGTGACCCAGGCCATTGAAGGCATCAGCCTGCTGCCGATCGAGTCCAAGCGCTATCGCGCCTCGCTGGAGCAGTACAAGAATTCCGGTTACGACGCGGCCGCGTTGCACGACCTGCACTTCTTCAAGAACTGCTCGTCGGTGGTGTCGATTGTTTCGCTGCCCAAAGACTACAAGCTGTCGTACATGGACCTGAACCGGTTGAAGACTCACCTCAACAGCCTGTTCCCGAACACCACGCTCAAGCGTTATGCGCTGGTGATCGGCGCGTCGGCCAACTTGTCGCTGACCACCTTGATCGCCAAGAGCCCGTGCCTGTCGGACGACTTCCTGACGCTGATCGTGGCCTTCATCAAGCGCTGCTTCGCGAAGAACCCGTACCGCTTCGACGATACGCTGGACAACTCGATCCTCGACTTCATCATCAACGAAGACTTCAACGAAGAGCTGATCGACGACTTGCTGAACGAGTTCGAGAACCCGGCGAAGATCCTCGATACCAACTGGTATGCGATCAAACCGATGTACGAGAAGAAGTACCGCGAGCTGATCAACGACAAGGAAAAATTTGTCTCGATCAATGACATTCGCCTGTCGCGCGATTGCGTGAAAAAGGCGATCAAGTACCTGCGCGAGATCTACCGTCACCGGATTGGCAAGACCAAGGTTATTTCGCTTAATAACCACACGGGCAAGACGTTTACCGTCTGATCTGAAATCGCGTCGTTCCATTGTTTCGGGGTGTATATCCGTTTTTTGGGTGATGGCGGATATTGGTTTCGCCCTTACGGCGAGTTACTTGGAAAAGCGCCAAGTAACCAAACGCTCTTGCCCCACCACTTGGCACCTCGCTCTGGCTCGGTGTGCCCTCACTCCGGCATTGCTCCGCGGGTCGCCGCGATGGGCCATCCCTGGCCCAGCGCGGCTAAACCGGCATCCTTGCCGGTTTCCCCGCTGCGCAATGCCTGCGTTCGGCCAGCGTGGTTAACGGGGCGCCTGCGATCAAAATCAAAAACGAGGCGGCCTTTGGGCCGACCGGGGCGTCAAGCGGGCGCGCTGCGCTTGTTTGACCGTGCTGACGCCGATCCCATGTAGGAGCGAGCCTGCTCGCGAAAAACGCCCAGCCACCGCGCACATTCAGGCAGCCCGCGTCATCGTTAACGTCCATCGCCAGCAAGCCGGCTCCTACAGGGGATTGGTGTACAAGTCCGGAATGAGTGTACGAAACAAAGAAGGACAACGCGGACCACCAAAGAGCCAGGTCGACTTTAAGGCCGCCTCGCGCGGTGTTGATCTGGCTTTTGATTTTGATCTGCTTGCCCCATGGGGAGGCCGAGTGGAGGTTTTGCGCAGTGGGCAACCCGGCATGGATGCCGGGTTAGCCGCCCCCGGCCATGGATGGCCGATGGCGGCGGGCCCACGGAGCAGGACCGGAGCGAGGGTATGCCGAGCCTGGGCGAGGCACCGGACGAAAGGGGCAAGAGCCCTTGGTTACTTGGGGCTTTTCCAAGTGACTCGCCGTAAGGGCGAAACCCATAGAGGCCGTTACCGCAGCAATGGATATGTACACAAAACCACAACTCCCAGCCTGAACAGCCCCCCAATTCCAACATCCAGAAACAATTAAGCAGCCCATCGGCTGCTCAATAAACTGTGCCCGTTACGTTTACGTCACCGTTATGCCAACTCCGCCTGTGGCCTTTCTCTACGGCAACATGCCATCACGCTACTCGGCTACACACTTTTCCCCGGCGAAGCGACGCACTCATTCGGTGCGCAACTTCACTTCGTCGCCCTTTCCTGGATCAGAATCCACGGCGAAACCACCACTGCCCACAACTCCGGATCACGTTCAAAAAGATCCAGCGCCCGCGTTTCAGACAGCTTGGCGACCGTGTCGGCGGCCAGCCAGGCAGCCACTTTCGTCCCTTCGTCCGTCGCCACAGCCTCGGCCACCGCGATCAAATCCAGACCGGGATCGACCCACAATAGGGCACCCTTGGCGAAGAAGGGCTCCAGCTCCTTCCAGGTAATAGATGCGGTTTCACCAAGCAGCTTGGCATAGAGGGTGCTAGGTTCTTGAGTCATGGGTCCTGTCCGGAAAAGAAATCGACGTGGATGATAACGTCGGTGGTCAGGCAGAAAAACCCGGATGCAATTGAGTTACCGATTGAAAACTGCAGGAAAGCCAAGGATTGCTGAGAATTCAGCTACAACCCCCGCCGCAATTCTGTCTTTTTCTTTCAAAAAAGCGACACCCTCAGGTTTTGCCCCCCGGCGCTGCCTTCCCAGGCTAACAATCGGCGCTCTACACTGTACCGGTACAGTTGCCGGGGGCATTTTCCGGAGGATATTCGAAGATATCTGACCCGGTTCTGCTGCTACGGCGCCAGGACTATAAAAACTACAACAGTAAGAGTGGAGCACTATGACTAAGGCTACTAAGCAGATTTCCAAACTGTTTGCCGCTATGGTTCTGGCCGGGGTTGCCAGCCATTCGTTCGCAGCTGACACCATCAAGATCGGCATCGCCGGCCCTAAAACCGGCCCTGTAGCCCAATACGGCGACATGCAGTTCAGTGGCGCCAAAATGGCCATCGAACAGATCAACGCCAAGGGCGGCGTAGACGGCAAGAAACTCGAAGCCGTTGAATACGATGACGCCTGTGATCCAAAACAAGCTGTGGCTGTAGCGAACAAGGTCGTCAACGACGGCGTCAAGTTCGTAGTCGGTCACCTGTGCTCCAGCTCCACTCAACCGGCTTCGGACATCTACGAAGACGAAGGCGTGATCATGATCACCCCGGCTGCCACCAGCCCGGACATCACCAATCGCGGTTACAAAATGATCTTCCGTACTATCGGTCTGGACAGCGCCCAGGGCCCTGCCGCCGGTAACTACATTGCCGACTTCGTAAAACCGAAGATCGTTGCTGTCCTGCACGACAAACAGCAATACGGTGAAGGCATCGCCAGTGCCGTGAAGAAAACCCTGGAAGGCAAAGGCGTCAAGGTTGCCGTGTTCGAAGGCATCAACGCCGGCGACAAAGACTTCTCTTCGATGGTCTCCAAGCTCAAGCAAGCCAACGTCGACTTCGTCTACTACGGCGGCTACCACCCGGAGCTGGGTCTGATCCTGCGTCAATCCCAGGAAAAAGGCCTGAAAGCCAAGTTCATGGGTCCGGAAGGCGTGGGTAACGACTCCATTTCGCAGATCGCCAAGGAAGCTTCCGAAGGCCTGCTGGTGACCCTGCCGAAATCCTTCGACCAGGATCCTGCCAACATCGCCCTGGCTGACGCGTTCAAAGCGAAGAAAGAAGACCCGAGCGGTCCGTTCGTGTTCCCGGCCTACTCGGCGGTGACCGTAATTGCCGACGGTATCAAGGCTGCCAAGTCCGAAGACTCCGCCAAAGTGGCTGAAGCCATCCACAAAGGCACCTTCAAGACCCCTACCGGCGACCTGAGCTTCGACGAGAAGGGCGACCTGAAAGACTTCAAATTTGTGGTTTACGAGTGGCACTTCGGCAAACCAAAAACTGAAGCCAAGCCTCAGTAAGGCGTTGCCTGACTGACTGCCAATAAAGCCCACGGCGTGCCGTGGGCTTTGTTTTACGAACGTATTGGGCCGCGCTGGCGTGATCCGCCAGTCTCCCCACCTGAAAATCTCAAAACCGTCATCAGCGGTTCGCTGGCAAACCTCGCGTTCGAAGTGGATGCAGATCCACGGGGCTCGAGCGGGAAAATGACTCCACCAGTGAAATGCGTATCAGGTTTTTAGGAGCGCTGTAATGCCTGACATCTATCACTTCTTCCAACAGCTGGTTAATGGTCTGACCATTGGCAGCACGTATGCCCTGATCGCCATCGGCTATACGATGGTTTACGGCATCATTGGAATGATCAACTTCGCCCACGGCGAGGTGTACATGATCGGTTCCTACGTGGCGTTCATCGCCATTGCGGGCCTGTCCATGATGGGACTCGACAGTGTTCCGCTGTTGATGACCGCCGCTTTCCTCGCGACCATCGTCGTGACCAGTGCCTACGGTTACAGCATCGAACGGATCGCCTACCGCCCCTTGCGCGGCAGCAACCGTCTGATCCCGCTGATTTCCGCCATCGGTATGTCGATTTTCCTGCAGAACACGGTTCTGCTGGCGCAAGACTCCAAGGACAAATCCATCCCCAACCTGATCCCCGGCAACTTCGCCATCGGGCCAGGTGGCGCACATGAAGTGCTGATTTCCTACATGCAAATCGTGGTGTTCGTGGTGACCCTGATCGCCATGCTCGGCCTGACGCTGTTCATCTCCCGCTCTCGCCTGGGTCGCGCCTGCCGCGCCTGTGCCGAAGACATCAAGATGGCCAACCTGCTGGGTATCAACACCAACAACATCATCGCCCTGACCTTCGTCATCGGTGCAGCACTGGCGGCCATCGCGGCCGTGCTGCTGAGCATGCAATATGGCGTGATCAACCCGAACGCCGGTTTCCTGGTCGGCCTCAAGGCCTTCACCGCAGCGGTACTGGGCGGTATCGGCAGCATCCCCGGCGCCATGCTCGGCGGGATCGTGCTTGGGGTGGCGGAAGCCTTCGGTGCCGATATCTTCGGCGACCAGTACAAGGACGTCGTGGCGTTCGGCCTATTGGTTCTGGTGTTGTTGTTCCGGCCTACCGGCCTGTTGGGCCGTCCGGAGGTTGAAAAAGTATGACTAGGAATCTTAAACAGGCGTTGTTCAGCGCCTTGCTGGTGTGGGCCGTTGCCTACCCGGTACTCGGTCTGAAGCTGACCATTGTCGGCATCAACCTCGAAGTCCATGGCACCAGCACTGCCACGCTGATCACCATCGCCGTGTGCTCGGTACTGATGTTCCTGCGGGTGCTGTTCGACCAGCAGATCAGCTCGGCCTGGAAATCCTCGCCCAACCTGCCGGTGATGCCGGCCAAGGCCAGTAATTTCCTGACCCTGCCGACCACCCAACGCTGGATCATCATCGCGCTGATCGTCGGCGCGCTGGTCTGGCCGTTCTTCGGTTCTCGCGGTGCGGTGGATATCGCCACGCTGGTGCTGATCTACGTGATGCTCGGCCTGGGCCTGAACATCGTGGTCGGTCTGGCCGGCCTGCTCGACCTCGGTTACGTCGGTTTCTATGCCGTCGGCGCCTACAGCTACGCGCTGCTGTCGCACTACTACGGCTTGAGCTTCTGGATCTGCCTGCCGATCGCCGGCCTGATGGCGGCCACTTTCGGCTTCCTGCTCGGTTTCCCGGTCCTGCGTCTGCGCGGTGACTACCTGGCGATCGTGACCCTGGGCTTCGGCGAAATCATCCGTCTGTTCCTGCGTAACCTGACCGACATCACCGGTGGTCCGAACGGCATCAGCAACATCGAGAAACCGACGTTCTTCGGCCTGACTTTCGAACGTAAGGCGGCTGAAGGCCTGCAGACGTTCCACGAGTACTTCGGCCTGGAATACAACTCGATCAACAAGGTGATCTTTCTTTACCTGGTCGCGCTGTTCCTCGCGCTGTTTGCGCTGTTCGTCATCAACCGCTTGCTGCGCATGCCCCTGGGCCGTGCCTGGGAAGCGTTGCGTGAAGACGAAATCGCCTGCCGTGCTCTGGGTCTGAACCCGACGATCATCAAGCTCTCGGCTTTCACCCTCGGCGCGTGCTTCGCCGGTTTCGCGGGCAGCTTCTTCGCCGCGCGTCAGGGCCTGGTCACACCGGAGTCCTTCACCTTCATCGAGTCGGCGACCATCCTCGCCATCGTGGTGCTGGGTGGCATGGGCTCGCAGCTGGGCGTCGTACTCGCCGCCACGGTGATGATCCTGTTGCCGGAAATGATGCGTGAGTTCAGTGAATACCGCATGTTGATGTTCGGCGCCTTGATGGTGCTGATGATGATCTGGCGTCCTCAAGGTCTGCTGCCCATGCAACGTCCTCACATGGAGCTGCGCAAATGAGCCGCGAGATCCTTAAAGTCGAAAACCTGAGCATGCGCTTCGGCGGCTTGCTGGCCGTCAATGGCGTAGCCCTGAGCGTGAAAGAGAAACAGGTCGTGGCACTGATCGGCCCCAACGGCGCCGGCAAGACCACCGTGTTCAACTGCCTGACCGGTTTCTACAAGCCGAGCGGCGGCAGCATCATGCTGGACGGCGAGCCGATCGAAGGCCTGCCCGGCCACAAGATCGCCCTCAAAGGCGTGGTGCGCACCTTCCAGAACGTGCGGCTGTTCAAGGACATGACAGCGGTCGAGAACCTCTTGATCGCCCAGCACCGTCACCTGAACACCAACTTCCTGGCGGGCCTGTTCAAGACCCCGGGCTTCCGCAAAAGCGAACGCGAAGCCATGGAGTTCGCCGAGTACTGGCTGGACAAGGTCAACCTCAAGGCGTTTGCCAACCGTCCGGCCGGAACCCTGGCCTACGGTCAGCAACGTCGTCTGGAAATCGCCCGTTGCATGATGACCCGCCCGCGGATCCTCATGCTCGACGAACCGGCTGCCGGCCTGAACCCGAAGGAAACCGAGGATCTCAAGGCGCTGATCAGCATGCTGCGTGAAGAGCACAACGTCACCGTGCTGCTGATCGAACACGACATGAAACTGGTCATGAGCATTTCCGACCACATCGTCGTGATCAACCAGGGCACGCCTCTGGCCGACGGTACGCCGGAACAGATCCGCGACAATCCTGAAGTGATCAAAGCCTACCTGGGGGAAGCGTAAATGCTGCAATTCGAAAACGTTTCCACCTTCTACGGCAAGATCCAGGCGCTGCACAGCGTCAACGTCGAAGTCCGTCAGGGCGAGATCGTGACCCTGATCGGTGCCAACGGTGCCGGCAAATCGACCCTGCTGATGACCCTCTGCGGTTCGCCGCAAGCCCACAGCGGCAGCATCCGCTACATGGGCGAAGAGCTCGTCGGCCAGAGTTCGTCGCAGATCATGCGCAAGAGCATCGCCGTCGTGCCGGAAGGTCGTCGGGTGTTTGCTCGCCTGACCGTAGAAGAAAACCTCTCCATGGGTGGCTTCTTCACTGAAAAGGGCGATTACCAGGAACAGATGGACAAGGTCCTCGGACTTTTCCCACGCCTGAAAGAGCGTTTCAATCAGCGCGGCGGCACCATGTCCGGCGGCGAACAGCAAATGCTCGCCATCGGCCGTGCGCTGATGAGCAAGCCCAAGCTGCTGCTGCTCGACGAGCCATCGCTGGGTCTGGCGCCGATCATCATCCAGCAGATCTTCGACATCATCGAACAGCTGCGCAAGGATGGCGTGACGGTGTTCCTGGTCGAGCAGAACGCCAACCAGGCGCTGAAAATCGCTGACCGCGCATACGTTCTGGAGAACGGCCGCGTGGTGATGCAAGGCACCGGTGAAGCGCTGCTGACCGACCCGAAAGTGCGCGAAGCGTACCTCGGTGGTTAAGCGTTTGCGGTAAACAAAAAAACGGCCTTCGGGCCGTTTTTTTTGTGCCAGGCACAACCCCGAGAACAATGAATAACCCTTGTAGGAGCCGGCTTGCTGGCGATAGCGGTATTACATTCAACAGAGATGCTGACTGATACACCGCGATCGCCAGCAAGCCGGCTCCTACAGGGGTTTGTATGATCAGTCAGAGGCGATCCAACGCCTCCCCACTGCGCTTGAACCAGCCAATCAAGTAATCCGCCAGCACCTGCGTGCGCTTGGGCAACCCACCCTGATACGGGTGCACCAAATACATCGGCATGCGACGCGTCTGATAATCGCGCAGGAGCCAGCGCAAACGGCCGTCAGCCAATTCGGCCTGCAACAGGTAGGACGGCAGACGCGCAATGCCGGCGCCCGCCAGAGCGGCTTTTTTGAGCAGGCTGTAATGATTGCTGGCGAACGGCCCCGACACACGCACACGCAATAATTCGTGCTGTTGGTGATACAGCCATTCTTCGCGGCCGCTGTAGTGGCTGTTGAGCAAACATTGGTGCTCAGCCAGGGACTGTGGGGTCAGCGGTTCGCCGTGTCGCTCAAGGTAAGCCGGGCTGGCGCAGGTCAGTTCGTGCCAGGCCAACAGCGGTCGCGCCACCAGACGCTCGTCATTGCCGACGTCGGAGCGAACCGCCAGATCAAAACCGTCGCGGGACAAGTCACGGTAATTGTTGCTGAGGTCGAGCTCGATCTGCACCTGCGGGTACTTGTGGGAAAACTCCAGCAGCAAGCCATCGAAGAAGGTTTCTCCCAAAGATACCGGAACCGTCATACGCACCGGCCCTGCCATATCGTCCTTCAACCGCGCCAATGCCTGACGCGCCCGTTCCACTTGCACCACCAGCGCCTGGGCTTGCGGCAACAGCGCCGCCCCCGCCGCCGTCAGGCTCAAGCGGCGGGTGGTGCGTTGCAGCAGCACCACGGAAAACCGCGTCTCCAACAGGCTGATGCGCTTGGACAACTGGCCCTTGCTGCAACCCAGTTGTTGCGCCGCCAAGGTGAAACTGCCCGCTTCAATCAGCACTGCAAACGCCGCCAGATCATCCATCTCGCTCATGGATTGTTTCCATTAGAAAACCAAAGGTTGCCTATTAGCGCGCTTATCCGCAGAAAAAACCACTCTAGACTGAAGCCACTTTCAACACACATGAGGATCAACAACATGAAAATTCTTTTGATTGGCGCAGGCGGCACCATCGGTTCGGCGATCGACAAGGAGTTGTCCGAGCGTCACGAGGTCATCCGCATCGGTCGCAACAGCGGCGACTTCCAAGTGGATATCAGCGACAGCGCCTCGATTCGCAAACTGTTCGAACAGACCGGCAAGTTCGACGCACTGGTTTGCGCGGCGGGCAACGTGACCTTCGCGCCGCTGAACGAAATGACCGCCGACAGTTTCACCCTCGGCCTGAACGACAAGCTGATGGGCCAGGTCAACCTGCTGCTGATCGGTCGCGAATTCGCCAATGACGGCGCATCGTTCACCTTCACCACCGGCGTGCTCAGCCACGATCCGATCCGCAGCGGTGCTTCGGCCGCACTGGTCAACGGTGCCATCGACAGCTTCGTGCGTGCCGCCGCGATCGAACTGCCGCGCGGCCTGCGGGTGAACTCGGTGAGCCCGAATGTCCTGGTTGAAGCCATGGGCAAATACGCGCCGTACTTCCGCGGCTTCAAACCGGTTCCGGCTGTCGATGTGGCACTGGCCTACGCCAAAAGCGTAGAAGGCCTGCAAACCGGTCAGACCTTTCACGTCGGCTAAACAACACAATCCGTAGGAGCACGGCTTGCCGGCGAAGGCGTCCGTAAGATCGCCTTCGCCAGCAAGCTGTGCTCCTACAGGTGGACCAACACACCTCGGCGGGGTTGTGATGAACGGTCAGGCTGCGTAACGTGGCGGCACTTGTCTGGAGAGCCAAAGATGCGTGTTGCCCGTTCCTTAGTCCTTGTTGCCGTGCTTCCACTGTTCGCGGCCTGTCAGTTGTTCGATGGCCCGCGTGAAAGTGCCTCCCACGTGGGCCAGACCCGAATGCAGGGTCTGTTGACGGCAGCCGATGGCAAGCTGTTGTTCCAGCCGTGCAATGAGCAGCGCAGTTTCGTGGTCAACGACACCGGCGGCACCAGCGTCCTGCAAGAGGCCGCAGGCCTCGCCGATGCGAAGGGCAAGCTGTTCGCTGACGTTCGCGGGCGGATCGTCGACAGCCGCCTCGATCTGGAGCAGTTGTACCGCGTCGAGCGCTCGGGCACCGCCTGCGGCGATCCGAATTTCAAACCGTTGATCCTGCGCGCCGCCGGCCACGGGCCCGAGTGGAACGTCAAGGTCAGTGGCAAAGGCATGGTCGTCGACCGTGCGGGCCAACCGCCCCTGGCCGTCCCTTATGTTGAAGAGCAACTGGGCGATGGCCGCTTCAACCTCAGCACCGAAGCCAATAACCAGCACATCGAACTGTGGGTCGCGCCGCAACGTTGCGTCGACAGCAGCACCGGCAGTGTTCAACACATGAGCGCCGAACTGCGCATTGATGGCCAGGTTCAGCGTGGTTGCGGGTATTTCGGCGGATCGCGCGACGACTGATCGTTTAAGCCTCACGGGACTCGGCTTTTGGGGCTTATAATCGCCGCCTTCAAACGCCTTGGCGCAGTTGTGCGCCCCGCGAACCGGATCCCGTCATGTTACGAATCACTGAACTCAAGCTGCCGATCGACCATCCCGAAGAAGACCTGCGCCCTGCCATCGTGCAGCGCCTGGGCATCGCCAGTGATGACCTGCTCGATTTCACCTTGTTCAAGCGCAGCTACGATGCGCGCAAAAAATCCTCCGAACTGTGCTTCATCTACACCATCGACCTCACCGCGAAGGATGAGGCGGCGTTGCTGCACAAGTTCGCCGACGACCGCAACGTCAACGTGGCGCCGGATGTCAGCTACAAAGTGGTCGGCCAGGCGCCGGCCGATCTGCAGCAACGCCCGGTTGTCGTAGGTTTCGGGCCGTGCGGGATTTTCGCCGGGCTGTTGCTCGCGCAAATGGGCTTCAAGCCGATCATCCTCGAGCGCGGTACCGAAGTGCGCCAGCGCACCAAGGACACCTGGGGCCTGTGGCGTAAAAGCGTGCTCAATCCCGAGTCCAACGTGCAATTTGGTGAAGGCGGCGCGGGGACTTTCTCCGACGGCAAGCTCTACAGCCAGATCAAGGATCCGAAGTTCATCGGGCGCAAAGTCCTGCATGAGCTCGTCAAAGCCGGCGCGCCGGAAGAAATCCTCTACGTCAGCAAACCGCACATCGGTACGTTCCGTCTGACAGGCGTTGTGGAAAACATGCGTGAGCAGATTCGCGCCCTGGGCGGCGAAGTACGCTTCCAGCAGCGCGTCACCGACGTGTTGATCGAGGACGGTCAATTGGTTGGCGTCGAGCTCAACGGCGGCGAACAGATCCATTCGAAGCACGTGATTCTGGCCCTCGGCCACAGCGCCCGCGACACCTTCCGCATGCTCCACGGTCGTGGCGTGTTCATGGAAGCCAAGCCGTTTTCGGTGGGTTTCCGTATCGAACATCCGCAGTCGCTGATCGACCGCGCGCGCCTGGGCAAGTACGCCGGCCACCCGAAACTGGGTGCCGCCGACTACAAACTGGTGCACCACGCCAAGAACGGTCGCTCGGTCTACAGCTTCTGCATGTGCCCGGGCGGCACGGTGGTCGCGGCGACCTCCGAGCCGAATCGCGTCGTGACCAACGGCATGAGCCAGTACTCGCGTAATGAGCGCAACGCCAACTCCGGGATCGTCGTCGGGATCACCCCGGAAGTCGATTATCCGGGTGGCCCGCTGGCCGGTATCGAGTTGCAGGAACGCCTGGAATCCCACGCCTTTGTGCTGGGTGGCAGCAACTACGAAGCGCCGGCACAGCTGGTTGGCGATTTCATCGCGGGCAAGCCGTCCACCGAGCTGGGCAGCGTTGAACCGTCCTACAAGCCCGGTGTTGCACTGGGTGATTTGGCGTTGGCCTTGCCGGCATTCGCCATCGAAGCCATCCGCGAAGCCTTGCCGGCGTTCGAGAAGCAGATTCGCGGCTACTCGCTGCATGACGCGGTGTTGACCGGGATCGAGACGCGTACGTCGTCACCGTTGCGGATCACCCGTAACGAGTCAATGCAGAGCCTGAACGTCAAGGGCTTGTTCCCGGCGGGTGAAGGCGCGGGTTATGCGGGCGGGATTCTGTCGGCGGGTGTCGATGGCATTCGCATCGCTGAAGCCGTGGCCCGCGATATCCTCGGCCTGGAAGCCTGACCTGCATTCCCTGGAATAAATGCAAAACCCTGTAGGAGCGAGGCTTGCCCGCGAAGAACGATAACGCGGACATTCAGACAGACCGCGTTATCGTTCTTCGCGGGCAAGCCTCGCTCCTACAGGGGCATCGTTAGCCGTTAGATGTTGGCGCGCAGCACGGTCGCTGGAAGCGGCTCGCCGCGCTCGACACTCGCTGCCACCGCCGCCATCAACCCACTCAACTCATACCCCTGCGCCTTGAGCCAGGCCTGATCGTAATAACTGGTCTCATAGCGCTCGCCGCCATCGCACAGAATCGCCACGATCGACCCCGTTTCCCCCGCCGCCACCATCTGTTGCGCCGCCATCAACGCGCCAATCAGATTGGTCCCGCTCGACCCGCCCACCCGACGTCCCAAACGCTGCGCCAGGTAATGCATGGCCGCCAGTGACAAATCGTCCGGCACCTTGACCATCGCATCGATCACCTTTGGCAGAAACGACGCCTCGACCCGTGGCCGACCGATGCCTTCGATCCGCGAACCGTGATCCAGGCGAAGACTGGCATCGCCAGTCAGGTAGTAATCGAAAAACACCGAGCGCTCGGCATCGGCGCACAGCACGCGAGTGCAATGCTGGCGATAACGCACGTATCGCCCGAGGGTCGCCGTGGTGCCGCCGGTGCCTGGGCTGGAAATCAGCCAGCTCGGCTCAGGGTGCTGTTCAAAACGCATCTGATGGAAGATCGATTCGGCGATGTTGTTGTTCGCCCGCCAGTCGGTGGCGCGTTCGGCATAGGTGAACTGATCGATAAAGTGCCCGTCGTGCTCGCGCGCCAGGCGCTCGGATTCGGCATAGATCTGCGTCGGGTCGTCCACCAGATGGCTCTTGCCACCGTAGAACTCGATCTGCGCGATCTTTTCTTTGGAGGTGGTGGCCGGCATCACTGCAATAAACGGCAGGCCGAGCAAACGGGCGAAGTATGCCTCGGAAATCGCCGTCGAACCGCTGGATGCTTCGATCACTGGTGCGCCGGGTTTAAGCCAGCCGTTACACAGCGCGTAGAGGAACAACGAACGCGCCAGGCGATGTTTCAGGCTGCCGGTGGGATGGCTCGACTCATCCTTGAAATACAACTCGATGCCCGGCAACCCCGGCAGCGGCAAGGGGATCAGGTGGGTGTCGGCGCTGCGCTGGAAGTCCGCTTCGATGATCCGGATCGCTTCCCGGGCCCACTGTCGGTTGTCGCTCATGATGGTTTTCTCGTTGAGTCGGCCTTGGCACAAGGCTCAGCCCACAAGCTTAGGAAAAATCCGACATCGCGCACAGATACAGCTGAGGTTCAATACGTCCGGCAACTGCTAGGCTCAGGTCCGTGTCGCCTTTCGCGCTGTAACGGCATATAACAAAAAAGAATATAACTTTTGTTTTAACAACTAACGGTACGGGTTAGGGTGTGCCACCTTTTTGATTATTCGATGGAGAGCGACCTTGCCTCTGCGTAGCACTTTCACGCGTTTCTTTCAGTTGGAAGCTGCCAGCGGTCTGTTGTTGATCGCCGCAGCAGCCCTGGCTTTGATCATCAACAACTCCCCGTTGTCGTGGCTCTACAGCAGCTTTCTGGACACCCCGGTGGTGGCTCAGGTCGGCGCGTTGCAAATCGCCAAACCGGCACTGCTGTGGATCAACGACGGCCTGATGGCCCTGTTCTTTCTGCTGATCGGCCTGGAAGTAAAGCGCGAAGTCCTCGACGGTCAGCTGTCGAAGCCTTCACAGGTGGTCCTGCCCGGCGCCGCGGCGATTGGCGGCATGGTCGTGCCGGCGTTGGTCTACTGGTTCTTCAACCGTGACAATCCCGCTGCGCTCGGTGGCTGGGCCATTCCGATGGCGACTGACATCGCCTTCGCCCTCGGCGTCCTCGCCCTGCTGGGCAAGCGCGTGCCGGTGTCGCTGAAACTGTTCCTGATGACCCTGGCGATCATCGACGACCTCGGCGCGATCATCGTCATTGCGATCTTCTATTCCGGCGCGCTGTCGACCCTGTCCCTGGCGTTGGCCGCGGCCTGCATCGTCGCGCTGATCGCGATGAACCGGCTCGGCGTGGTCAAGCTCGGGCCATACATGATCATCGGTTTGATCCTGTGGGTGTGCGTACTCAAAAGCGGTGTCCACGCCACGCTGGCCGGCGTAACCCTGGCCTTCTGCATTCCACTGCGCACCAAAAACGCCGAGCCGTCGCCGCTGCTGACGCTGGAACACGCCCTGCACCCGTGGGTCGCCTACGGCATCCTGCCGCTGTTCGCCTTCGCCAACGCCGGCCTGTCCCTGAGCGGCGTGACCGTCGAAAGCTTCACCCATCACGTGCCGATGGGCATCGCAATCGGCCTGCTGCTGGGCAAGACGCTTGGCGTGTTCGGCCTGACCTGGCTCGCGGTAAAAACCGGCATCGCCGCCCTGCCCCAAGGCGCCAATTGGGGCCAGGTGCTGGGGGTTGCGATCCTCTGCGGGATTGGTTTCACCATGAGTTTGTTTGTCGGTTCCCTGGCGTTTGTGCCGGGCGCTAGTGAATACGCCGGGATGGACCGGATGGGGATTCTGACTGGCTCGATATTGGCAGCGTTGATTGGATATGCGGTGACGGCGGCGGCGAGTCGCAAGCAAACCGTGCTCTCATCCTGATCAATAGAGACAACTCCTAGCGTCATTCGAGACGCGTCCTACAGCCACGATTTGCCTCGTTCGTTAACGTCGCACAGCCCGTTTCTTGAGGGTTGTCGACGTACGAACGCGAGGAACATCAGTGGCTGGCAAGGACATTCCCCGGGTTCCAAACCCACCATCGGGTGACGGACATCACGTCACTTACCGCTACATGACGGCCACCGAGCTGGCAGCGCGGGACGCCAGGCAAAACGCTTACGACGCCATGCTTGCAAGACAGCAAGCCTTTGAAGAAAGCCTTCAAGTCACGGCGAAAAAGGATGACGTTGCCCGTGCGGGATGTGTTTTCGCCAAGTCCTGCAAACTGCCGGACGCCATCATCGATTACTCCAATCCCTCAGGTATGGTGCCCACCGACAGCCTGAAGGATTACGGTGAACTGATCCTGCTCGGCACCCGTGAGGCCGATGAAAGCGGCGGCATCGCACTCAAAAAAATCAGTGGTACCGCCATCCCGGCGGGTTTCGGCAGCTTTGCCCTGAGTGGCTCGGCGTTCGCCGTATTACCCGCCGTCGCCGCCAGCAGTGCTGCGGCTACCCTGGCCGCGCTGGTGGCCCTGATCATGCCGACGAGCCTTGGCGACAGCTCGCTCTACACCGAAGATCAACTGCGCACCCTCAAACAGGCCCGCACTCGGGTTCGCCTGCGGATCGAGCAACAGGCTGATGGCAGTCTCAAGGGCTACGGTTTCTACACCGGCAAGAATCGTGACTGGGAGATGGTGGATGTCGTGCAATTTACGTTGCGCGGCAATCAGCAGATAGCCGATCTAGGCGACGGCGTCGAACTGATCTGGACTCCAGCTGTGGACGGTTCCGACATTCTCGGGATTCCAGCGCTGGAGGCCGCGCCACAAGCACCGCACATCTGGGTTTACCCGCCGACGAAACAGGCTGACAGCATCATCGTCGATCCGGTGCATCCGCCTGATTACAAGGATTTCATTCTTGTTTTTCCGGTGGGGTCGGGGGTACAGCCGGTTTACATTGTTTATAGCGTTCCTGGTGATCACAAATTCCACCCTGCTCCCGACTCACTCGCAGCATTCCCCGATCTAAAATCTGCGCCATCGAAAACTTATGTAAGAGGGGGCGGCGGCAAACGCCGACGGTGGAAGGATAGCTCCGGGAGAATTTATGAATGGGACTCTCAGCACGGCAAGGTCGAGTTGTACACCAAACAAGGCAAGCACCTAGGGGAATATGACCCGCTGACCGGAGAGCAAACAAAGCCTGCCGACCCAAAAAGGAGCGTAGAAAAATGAGACATGTCCTGGAAATCTTCGAAAAACAGACCGAAGAGTTACTTCACAGTGTGGAAATACCCGCCAATCGCAGCGAAGAACTAAGACAGCTGATGAACTGGCGCAAACCCGAGGAAGGGTTCGACTGCTATGACCTGTCTCCAGAACAGGTGGAAACACTACAAAACTGGACCGGTACGAACCTGGACAACAGGAATCACATCGTTCAATTGGTGTGCCTCGAATAGCATCATTTACCGCTTAGAGGCCTTCGAAAACAACACAGAATTGGCGTCTGTTCAGACAATAACCATGTCGACTGACCCACCGCTATCGCCGGCAAGCCAGCTCCTACAGGGAAATGCGTACGATCAAAGAGACAGGTCGGCTTTCAGGCCGCCTCGGCTGCTGTGGCGGTGGTCGCCCCCTCGAGAGGCCGAGTGGAGGTTCTGCGCAGTGGGCAACCCGGCAAGGATGCCGGGTTAGCCGCCCCCGGCCATGGATGGCCGATGGCGGCGGGCCCACGGAGCAGGACCGGAGCGAGGGCATGGCGAGCATTAGCGAGCCACCGAACGAAAGGGGCAAAAGCGCTTGGTTACTTGGCGCTTCTCCAAGTGACTCGCCGTAAGGGCGAAACCAATGGAAGCCGTTACCGCAGAAACGGATATCCCCCCAATCCAAACCCCCTCCTCAAAAAAAACCCCAACCAGCTCACGCTGATCGGGGTTTTCTTTTACCCGCGTTCCCGCTTAGTGCGTAACGCGGCTCGTACCATCTACAGTAGCAATCCGCACCCGCTCACCCACACGGAACACTTCATTCTCCTGAACCTGCTGCACATAGGCACGCATGCTGCCGTCGTCTTCACGAACGGTGATTTCAACACCCTGGGTGCGGGTCAGGCCTTCTTCAGTGGCCGAGCCGATCAGCCCGCCAGCCACGGCGCCGATAACTGCAGCAACGATGCTGCCTTTACCACCGCCGATGCTGCTGCCACCAACACCACCGACCGCCGCGCCGGCGAGGCCGCCGATCGGGGTCTTGGTGCCTTCGATTTTCACCGGACGCAGGGATTCGATGGTGCCCATGCGAACGGTCTGCACACGACGCGCTTCGTCACGGGAGTAGGAGTCACCGGTCAGGCTCGATTGGCAGCCAGTGAGCAACATCGCCATCGTGGAAAAGGAAGCAACAAGCAGAACAGACTTACGCATGGCATCACCTCCAAAGGACATGTAACCATTAAACTCCGCAGCTTGACGCGTGTCACGACGTCGCCCCGATAACATTGGTTTGATTCAGGCCCGGTACAGGGACCTCCACGAACTCATCAAACATTAGCGGCAAATGACGAGATCTGCGCCGCTGCCCCAAGGATTTTCATGGATTACTTCATCATTGTCGTCACCACTGTCGCCGGCCTGTACTTCCATGGGTGGTTGTACGTACGGATAAAACGCTGGATGGACCGCGATATGGCGCTAGCCCTGGCGGGGAGCGATGAGCAGAAAAGAGCCTACATGCTCCAGCAACTGGCGAACGCCCAAGCGCAGAAGATCAAGCGTCGGGACCTGCCTCAGTGGCTGGAGGCCGCTGCGGCAGGTTATCCCGGTCGGTAGACTGCTCAGGGCGCCAGACGTTCAAGAATCCAGTCGGCGCCTTGCAAACGATAGTTGAGGCGATCGTGCAGGCGGCTCGAACGGCCCTGCCAGAATTCGATGCGCTCAGGCAGCAGACGATAACCGCCCCAGTGCTCAGGGCAATGAGGCTGCGTATCGCTGAAACGTTGCTCGGTATTCTTGAGCAACGCTTCCAGTTCGGCACGATCGGCGATCACGCGGCTTTGCGGTGAAGCCCAGGCACCAAGGCGACTGCCCAGCGGCCGGACCTGGAAGTAGGCATCGGATTCCTCAGGCGTGACCTTCACCACCCGACCTTCTACACGAACCTGACGCTCGAGGGCCGGCCAGAAAAACGTCATGGCCGCGAACGGGTTCGCGGCCAGATGCTGGCCCTTGGCGCTGTCGTAGTTGGTGAAGAAGGTGAAGCCCTGCGCGTCCAGGCCTTTGAGCAGCAAAATGCGGCAATGCGGCCGACCGTCCTGGTCGACGGTGGCCAGGGTCATGGCGTTGGCTTCCACCGGCGGCTGCTCGGTTTTCACCGCGTCGGCAAACCACTGATGGAACAGCGCGAACGGCTCGGCCGGGGCTTGTGCCTCGGTCAGGCCGTCTCGGGTGTAGTCGCGACGCATATCAGCCAGGCCCTGGGTCATGGCGCATTCCTTTTGGTTAACGAATCACTTTTTCACAGGATCGGCGACAACGACTTTTTTGTCAGCTGTCGCGGCTTTGGCCGGCGTGGTCTTTTTGGCCGGCGTCGCGGTTTTAGCCGGAGCCTTCTTGGCGGCGGCTTTCTTGGCCGGCGCTTTTTTCGTGGCAGGTACAGCGGCTTTCTTCGCGGCCGGTGCCGGGGTGACCGGCTTGGCCACTGGCTTGACGTCCTGGGCAGCGACCAGTTTCACCGGTGCAGGAGCTGGCATGTTGTACTTGCTCAGCAGCGCGACCATGGTGTTTTGCGGAGTCACCAGCAGTTCGACGCGACGGTTCAAGGCACGGCCTTCAACGCTGTCGTTGGCCGCTCGCGGGGCTTCGCCGCCCATGCCGCGCAGCATCAGGCGATCACGCTGCAGACCGCTGAGGCGGAAAATCGCCGCCACGGCTTGTGCGCGTTCCTGGCTCAGTTTCACGTTGGCCGGTGCGGCGCCCGAGGTGTCGCTGTGACCCAATACCAGCACGGCGGTCTTGGGATCGACTTCAAGGATTTTCGCCACGCGAGTGAACGGGCCGAGAGTCACCGGCAGCAACATGGCCGGACGGTCCGGGTTGAACGAACCTTCTACTGGCGCAGTGACCACCAGCACGTTTTCACGGCGCTCGAGTTGCAGGTTGCTGTCCTTGATCGCGGTGCGCAGGCGCGGTTCGTAATCGTCGAGCCAGGCCTGAGTGACTTTAGGGTCAGGCATCGGCACGACTTTGGCCGTGCTCTGCTCTTTGCCGCCGAACGGCCACCACCATTTACCACCGGTGTCGGCTTCAGCCTTGGCAGCCGGGGCCACCTCGGCAGGCTTCACAGGTGCCGGCGCGGGAGCCGGCTCTTTCGCCGCGACTTTGTCGGAGGAACCGAACGGCCACCAGCTGCTGCCATCCGAATCATTTTTTGGTGTCTGCGCACAACCGGTAACAGCGACACACAGGGCCAAAGCGAGGGTGGTTTTATTGAGTGACATTGGAAATCCACAAAAAAGAAGTCATAAAAATTCAGGCCGGCATGACCCGGATAAACAGACGGTTGGAAAACATAAAGGCCTTCGGGTTCCGGCCCTGGAACCCTTCAGCGCGTTTTACAGACAAGTGGCCAGTACCCGCGCGAGCTTTTGCGCGCGCGGATCCATCAAGACGTAAGGCCCCAGTGTATTTGTCACAAAACCGAAGGCGACATCGTATTCAGGGTCAGCAAAACCGATGGAGCCGCCAGCGCCCGGGTGACCGAACGCACGTGGGCCGAGGCCGTAGGTGGCGTTCGGGACATCCGGTTGATCGAGCATGCAACCCAGGCCGAAACGGGTCCGGGTCAGTAAAGTCTTGTCTTCGCCGAGGCTGTGTTCGCGGGTCAGCTCATCGAGCATCTCGCTTTCCAGCAGGCTGCCGTCTAGCAGCCCGGCGTAGAACCCGGCCAGGCTGCGGGCATTGCCGTGTCCGTTGGCCGCCGGTTGTTGCATGCGCCGCCATTCCGGTTTGTTGGTGCTGGTCAGGACCGACGGCGGGTTAGTAAAGGCCCGCGTGGTCATGGCCGTCGGTTCGCGCATCGTCACTTGCAGCAGGCGCTGGGCCGCGGCATCGCCGACGTTGCCCTTGCCACGGGCGATGTGCGCCACGCGATGGAATTCTTCATCCGCCAGACCCACATGAAAATCCAGGCCCAACGGTTTGGCCACGCGGGCCACAATGGACTCGCCCGGCCCACGGCCATCGGCACGGCGCAGCAACTCGCCAACCAGCCAGCCATAGGTGATCGCGGCATAACCGTGAGCGGTGCCCGGCGTCCACCAAGGCGATTCGGCGGCCAGCGCATCGACCATGGTTTGCCAGTCGTAAAGCGCTTCCGGGGCCAGCAACTCGCGCAACGCCGGCAAACCAGCCTGATGGCAGAGCAGTTGACGCAGGGTGACGGATTCCTTGCCGGCGGCAGCGAATTCGGGCCAATAGCGGGCAACCGGGGCATCCAGTTGCAGCTTGCCTTCGGCGACCAGTTGCAGGGCGGTGACGGCGGTGAAGGTCTTGGTGCAGGAAAACAGGTTGGCGATAGTGTCGCTGTGCCAGGCCTCATGGCCATCCTTGTCGGCGGTGCCGGACCAGAGGTCGAGAACGGTTTCGCCGCCAACCTGGATGCACAGCGCTGCGCCACGCTCCTGAGGATCGTCGAACAACGCCGCGAACGCTTCGCGAACCGCTTCGAACTTAAGCTCGTAATGACCCTGAATCTGCACCCGCTACTCCCTCGGACAAACGTTCTACAAAGTGGCCGGCATTGTTCCAGCCATTGATGGTTTTGGGAACAGGGTTGGGCCGGGCGGTCGGATTGCCGATCTATTGGATCTGGAATTCATGGTGTTTTTGAGGACGCCTTCGCGGGCAAGCCTCGCTCCTACAGGAGCACCACCGAACCTGTAGGAGCGAGGCTTGCCCGCGAAGAACGATAACGCGGTAGATCAGGCCTTAATGACCATTCCCCGAATGCCCACCCGCCTGCCCGGCGCCCTTCCCCGGGCCCTTGCCGGCTTCAGCTTTTCGCCCGCCTTCGGCATCGTGGCTGGCTTTATCCGCTTCAGCCTTGGCCTTCTCGGCCTCTTTGCCCAACTGATCAACGGCCGCCAGGTTGCTCTTGCGCACGCTGTCGACGAAGCCCTGAAACGGCAGATCGGTAATGCCGACCAAACCAAAGTGCCCGTTTTCACCGTCCAGCAGACGACCGGTCACCGGTTGATCGAGATATTGGAACCAGTGCACGCCGACAATCGATGGCTCGCTCAGTGCCTGTTTCAGGAAGTTGGCGTAAGCCGGGCCACGATCCTCTTCCTTCGCCAGTTGCGTCACGCCGCCCCAGAACGGGCCGCGATCGGCCGAGCCGAAGTTGAATTCGGTGATCAGCACCGGTTTGTCCAGGCTGCGCAATTTGGCGAAGTCGTAGCCGTCCTGCGGTTGCAGGGTGTACATGTTGAAGCTCAGCACGTCGCAATACTGCGCACAGGATTCCACGGCTTCCGGGGTGCTGATGGCGAAGCGGCCGCCCAGCAGCAGCTGATTCGGTGCGTGCCACTTGAGCGAGTCGGAAATGGTTTTGAAGTACGTGTCAGCGAAGACCTTCTGGAAGTATTTGAAGTCGGCTTCGATTTCCGGGTACTCGGCGCTCGGCAGCGGCGGCACGAAGCCCGGGTCTTCCATCAATTCCCAGGCCGGCAAGTCGATGCCCCAGGCTTTGGACAGGCCTGCCTGATTGCGGTACTTGTCGCGCAATTGCTTGAGGAACGCGCGCTTGGCCGGCACGTCAGTGGTCATTTTCAAGGTGCCGTAGGCCAGCGCGTAGCGGGCTTTCGGGTCGTCACCGGGACCGGCCCAGGCCAGTTCGTTGTCGGCGAAGTAACCGATCAGCCAAGGGTCGTCGCGATGATCGCGGGCGGCGATGGCCACGGCGCGTTCGGTGGCCATGGCGAAACGCGGGTCGAACGGGTCAGGCATGCCGCCCCACCAGTCGGTGCCGGTGCTGATGCTGGCGTAATCGCCGACGATCGACAGCGGCAAGGTGTAGGGCACGCGGTCCGCGTTGCCCAGCTCCGGGGCGCTCCAGTTGCCGATGGTGTTGAAGCCCCAGGCTTGCAGGCGATCCAGGGTGTGGCTGGCCCAGCGTTGTTCATCAATCACTGCGGTGCAAGGTTCGGCGGGTTTCTGCTCGACCGCTTTCGCGACGGTCGCGTCCTCTGCGCCGGCCTTGGCGGCTTCGGCAACACCGGCTTCGGCCGTGGAAGGAACGACGGGTTGTTCAGCGGTCTTCTCGACCGTCGCCTCAACCGCGTCGGCCTTGGCCGCTTCGGCGACACCGGCCTTGGTGTCGCTGCCCGGTGTGCAAGGGGCGCCATACAGGCGCTGCAGGTTCGCGCCATAGAAATCGTACCAGCGCCCGGCGTTGTAGCCACGGCCCTGATCGACGCCATTGCCACCCCGGTTGTCGCCTTCGCCAAAGTGACTGGCCAGCGGTTCCTCGGGTTTAGGCAGCGATTCGAACATCCACTCGCGACCGGCGATGTAAGTCTGGTTGACGTCCGGGGTCACGGTGTTGACCCCGAGCGAATAAAAAGGATGGCCTTCCGGGGTCACCAGATACCAGCGACCGTCACGTTTCTCGCTGCGGAAAAAACCGCTGGCCTTGAACGTCGGGCCTTTTATCCAGCCACCGAACTTGTCCAGCGACGACTTCTCGCGCTCGGCCAGCCAGGTTTTGGTTTGTTGCTGTTCCTTGGCGGCGGCGCTTTTCAGTTGCTCGTCGCTGCCGACCTTCTCCGGCCACTTGGTCCGGGTCGACTGACCGAAAGCGTCCACCAGGCCGCCATAAACGGCTTGGGTGACCGCCTCGCCTTCCTGCACGCCAAAGCGTTCCAGCAGGATACTTTGCGCGACTTTCGGCTGATCCATCGACAACGTCACCGACACCACCTGGCTGCGATCCAGCTCACCGGCGCTGCTGGCCAACAGGATGCGTTGACCGTCGACAGTCATCGGCATCGGCGGACCGGCCTTCATGCCCAGGCTCAGCGGCGAGCTCGGCTGCAACGGCACCAGCAGCGTCTGCGCAGGGCCGGCCGGCAGATCGACGCGGCTGATCAGCGTCTTGCCGTCGTTGCTCTGGATTTTCACGTAAAGGGTCACGGCCCAGTTCATTGCGCTTTGAATACGCAGGCTCATCACGCCGGACTGCGACCAGTCCCAGGCCCCGGTTTGCGGGGTCAGGCGCAGGGTTGGCTGGGCCACCGGGTTGAACGTCACCCGGCGCAGCACTTCGCCTTCGGCCGTTTGCTCTGCATTGGATTGCGGCAGGCTGGCGTCCTGAGTCGCCACCTGGACCACGTCGGCGGGGCGCACAAAGTTGAACAGCGTCTGCTGGCCTGCGGGAGCGGCGAGCAAAGGCGTGGTGAACAACAAGGCAAAAACAGCAGGCAACGAACGGCGAATCATGAGAACGAAAATCTCCCTAACGACCAACAATGGCCAGTGGAAAAGCGATGGCAGAGAGATAGACAACGCGGCGGGCAGATTTGCCCACCGTCGTATCAGGAAATTTCTCGACGGAATGGCGGTAACGCATTGAGGATCGCTTTGCCGTAACGCTGGGTGACCAGGCGTCGGTCGAGCAAGGTGATGGTGCCGCGGTCCTCTTCGGTTCGCAGCAAGCGACCGCAGGCCTGGACCAGTTTCAGCGAGGCGTCCGGCACGGAGATTTCCATGAACGGATTGCCGCCCCGCGCTTCGATCCACTCGGCCAGTGCCGCTTCGACCGGATCATCGGGCACCGAGAATGGAATCTTCGCGATCACCACGTGCTCGCAGTACGCACCGGGCAAGTCGACCCCTTCGGCGAAACTCGCCAGGCCGAACAGCACGCTGGAATCGCCGCCATCGACGCGCGCCTTGTGCTTGTTCAGGGTTTCCTGTTTCGACAGGTTGCCTTGAATGAACACTTGCTTGCGCCAGTCGCGGTCGAGACCGTCGAACACGTCCTGCATCTGTTTACGCGAGGAGAACAGCACCAGCGTGCCGCGCGAACCTTCGACCAGTTGCGGCAGGTCACGAATGATCGCCGCAGTGTGGGCCGCTGCATCACGTGGATCGGCTTTCAGGTCCGGCACCCGCAGTACGCCGGCGTCGGCGTGATGGAACGGGCTCGGGACCACGGCGGTCACGGCTTTTTTCGGCAGCCCGGCACGCATGCGGAAGCGGTCGAAGGTGCCGAGTGCGGTCAGGGTCGCCGAAGTCACCAGCGCGCCGTAAGCCACGTTCCACAGGTTGCGCCGGAGCATTTCCGCCGCGAGGATCGGGCTGGCGTTGACTTCGATGTCGAACAGCGAGCCGCTTTCGGCCAGGGTCAGCCAGCGCGCCATGGGCGGGTTGTCTTCCGGGTCTTCGGCGGTGAATGCGACCCACAACTCCCAGTTGCCCGAAGAGCGCGACAACAGGCTGCCGAACAGCGGATACCACTCTTCGGCCTGGTTGCTGGCGATGCCGATGTTGACCTCGCCGTCCATGCCTTCCTTGAGCAACTCGGTGAGTCGGGTGAACAGGTCGGTGAGGCGGGCAAAACCCTTTTTCAGCTCGATGCCCATTTCGCGCATGTGCTCGGGAATCACCCCGCCGACGAAGCGGTGACGTGGCCGTTCGCGACCTTCGACGTCTTCGCCGGGTTTGAAATCGGCAGCCTGTTCGCAGGCGGTAAACATGAATTGCTGCTGGGTCTTGATCTCACGGGCCAGTTCCGGCACCTGCTCGATCAACTTGCCCAGGTCGCCCGGCAGCGGATGCTGGGCGAGCAGTTTGGTGAGGTTCTTGGCGGTGGTTTCCAGCCAGTCGGCGGTGGAGCGCAGGCGCGTGTAATGGGCGAAGTGGCCGATGGCCTTGTCCGGCAGGTGATGGCCTTCGTCGAACACGTAGATGGTGTCGCGCGGATCGGGCAAAACGGCGCCGCCGCCAAGGGCCAGGTCCGCCAGGACCATGTCGTGGTTGGTGACGATCACGTCCACCTTGCCCATGCCTTCGCGGGCCTTGTAGAAGGCGCACTGGCCGAAGTTCGGGCAATGGCGGTTGGTGCACTGGCTGTGATCGGTGGTCAGGCGCGCCCAATCGGCGTCTTCCAGGGCGGTGGACCAACTGTCGCGGTCGCCGTCCCACTTATTGCCGGCGAGCTTCTCGATCATGCTGGTGAACAGCTTCTGACTGGCCTCATCGACCTCGATCTTGAAGCCTTCTTCTTCGAACAACTGCGCGGTAGCGGTTTGTGCGTGACCTTCCTGCAGCAACATGTCGAGCTTGGACAGGCACATGTAGCGCCCCCGGCCCTTGGCCAGGGCAAAGCTGAAATTCAGCCCGCTGTTGCGCATCAGGTCGGGCAGATCCTTGTAGACGATCTGTTCTTGCAGGGCCACGGTGGCCGTGGCGATCACCAGGCGTTTACCGGCGGCTTTCGCGGTCGGGATCGCCGCCAGGCTGTAGGCCACGGTCTTGCCGGTACCGGTGCCGGCTTCCACCGCGACAATCGCGGGGTCGCCACTGCGCCGGCCTTCGTCGTCGGTGTCGATGTCACCGAGGACCTTGGCAATTTCAGCGATCATCAGGCGTTGGCCGTAGCGCGGCTTGAGGCTCTTGGCTTCGAGAAAACGCGAGTAGGCGCCCTGGATCGTGGTTTTGAGTTCAGTGCTGATCATGGATTGTCGGGCGCAAAAAACGCTGGATAAATTTTCAGTGGTTCGGTTCGGCGGCTATCATACCGCGCTAATTAATCCCGCGCAGAACGGAGTACCCCAATGACACCTTTTGGCATCGTTTACACCCTGCATGTCCTGTCCGCCCTGGTGTGGGTCGGCGGCATGTTTTTCGCCTGGATGGTCTTGCGTCCGGCCGCGATGAAGGCGCTGGAAGGCCCGGCCCGGTTGAAGCTGTGGGTAGAAGTGTTTCAAGGTTTTTTCCGCTGGGTCTGGATCGCGGTGGTGCTGTTGCCGGTCAGCGGTGTCGGCATGATTCATTTGCAGTACAGCGGTTTCGAGGCCGCGCCGCGTTATGTGCAGGTGATGATGGGCTTGTTCGTGGTGATGACCGCGCTGTTTATCCGGATTCAGGCGTTGCTGTTGCCGGAATTGCGCACGGCGGTGACGGCGCAGGATTGGCCGACGGGGGCTGCGGTACTGGGGAGGATTCGCCGGTTGGTGGGGATTAATTTGATTGTGGGGTTGGTGTTGGTGGCGATCGCCTCGGCGCGGCCGATGTTCTAAAAGCTTCGCGGGCAAGCCTCGCTCCTACAGGATTTGCGTCGTTCAAGACATTTGTGAACGACGCAAATCCTGTAGGAGCGAGGCTTGCCCGCGAAGACGATGGATCAGACAACGAAGATTTCCGAGTCAACTATAACCGCTGAACCGTCACCGAACCCGCCGCACCCGCAGGCCCCGGCTGGCCGTCAACGCCTGGCTTGCCGCTCTTGCCGCCATCGGCCTTGTAGACGAAGCACCCCTTGGCCTTGCCACCCGCCCCCGGCTTACCGCCAGGACCGGCCAGACCACCCGCGCCGCCGGCAACCTGAACCTTGATCTGCTCCGCCGGATAATCACGCGGCACTTCCAGCCTGACCAGCGCACCCGGCGCACCCGGCTGACCGTCGCTGCCATCGCTGCCATCGGCCCCGCGACCGGCCTGGCCCCAGGTGCAGCCAGGTGCCTGACCGTTGGCGCCGTCGAGGCCGACAAACCCCGGTGCACCTGCGCCGCCGCGAGCGTCAACCACCAACTGCGGTGCATTCAGTGCCTTGATCTGCACATTCAGATTGCGTCCCGAGCGGGCCGCCTTGAGGTAAGTACCCGGTGCACCGCGAGCGGTAATCTGGCTGCCTTCGGACAATTGGGCACGGCTGACTTTCAACTCCAGCGCCGTTTCGCCGGGCACGATGGCGATCCGCGCTTCACGCCCCAGGCGCAATTCGCCGACGCTGACTTCGGTCACGTTCGAGGGAATCAGCAACGTGCCGTAATCGGCCACTTCCAGGCGTTCCAGCTGCAAGGTGCTGGCGGTATTGGGCAAGCGCATCAGCGAGTTGGTTTCGACGCTGACCACCTGGGCGCAGGCGAATGGGCTGACGAGTGCGGCGAGCAGACAGAGTTTACGCATGGGAAGCCTTCGGTACGGCAGGAGCCGGAATGGTTTGCAGGTGGAAAACACCGAAAAAGACAATCTTCAAGCGATCACGCCAAGGGTGGGCGCGGCCTCTGAGACTGCGGAAACAGAACACCGCCTCAAGAAGATGAAGGAACGCCAGCAGGCCGCCGGCCAGATTGACCAACAGGTGCAGCGGATTGACAAAGGGCATCAGCAGATTGACCAACACCACCAGCCAGAACAGCAGGGTCAACAGCTTACCCAGCCCCCAAAACACCTTCATACGCCCCCCCGTTGAGAATTATTCTTTGCACGCACAGTAACGGCTTCCACGCGGGATAAGCCAGAGGGCAACGGAAAATTCTTCATGAAGGCCGCCGAATGGCCGTCGGCGCCACTGCAATCATTGGCCGACGGCTCTATCACGGGGCTCAGCGATTGATGTGCAATTCCACGCGACGGTTTTTCGCGCGACCTTCCTCTGTTTCGTTATCGGCCACCGGCGCGCTTTCGCCCCGGCCTTCGCTGGTGAGTTTGTCCGGCGCCAGGCCCATGCCCAGCAAGTAAGCGGCTACGCTGCTGGCGCGTCGCTCCGAGAGTGCCTGGTTATAGGCGTCGTCACCCACGCTGTCGGTATGGCCGATCACTTTGATGCTGACCACATCGGCGCTTTGCAGTTTGGGTATGAACGAGTCCAGCTGACTTTGCGCCGAGGGTGTCAGGTCGGATTTGTTGAACGCGAACAACACATCGCCCGCATCGCTCAGGGTGATGACTTCAGATTGTGCAGGTTCAGCGGGATTCACACTGGCCGGGTATTGCGGCAGCGGACAACCATGATGTTCGACCGGAGTATTGGCCGGCGTATCCGGGCAGCGATCGCGTCGATCGAAGACACCATCGCCATCTTCGTCGCCATCCTGCGCGTAGCAGATCAGGCCACCGGTCAAGATACCAAGCGCCGCTCCGCCGGCCGCCCAACCGCCACTTTCGATAGCGCCCAGGCCACCACCGACCAGGCCACCGATAACGCTGCAGATCGGCCAGGTACGTTGATTGAGGGGGGCAGTGCCATCGCTGTGAGTAGCGCAACCGGTCAACAGGCTGCCAAGCAGCACAACCGGCCAGACGGTCCGTGTGAGAAGGCTCATGGTGAAAGCTCCTGTGTTACCGGCCGACGCCGGTTACACAGGAGTAAAGACCCGCATCCGTGACTGCACAAGCCACGGATGCGAGGGATCTAGCGTTGGATTTTGATTTCGGTGCGACGGTTCTGTGCACGGCCGTCGGCGGTTTTGTTATCGGCCACCGGCTGACTTTCACCGGCACCGGAAACAGACACGAAGTTGCTGCGCGGCACGCCTTCCTGGATGAGGTACTCAACCACCGAGTGAGCGCGTTTATCCGACAGTTTCTGGTTGTAGCTATCACTGCCCACGCTGTCGGTATGGCCAGTAACGGTCAACTGAGCAGTAGGGGCTTCGGCTTTCAAACGAGTGGCGATCTTATCGAGCACCTGTTTGTCAGAAGGGGTGAGTGTGGCTTTGTCGAACTGGAAGTGAACATCCCGGATGACGATGGTTTCTTCCTTGACCACAACCGCCTCTTCAACCACTGGCGCAGGGACTGGTGGTGGGCAACCGTCGGCATCGACCTTCACGCCTCTAGGCGTACCCGGGCACTTGTCGCGGCTGTCCGGCACGCCATCGCCGTCTTCGTCGCCATCACCGTGAACCCAGCAATAGGCAGCGGCCGTACCGCCAACCAGCAGAGCGCCGTACCCTGCCCATGCCGAGCTCTCGGTCGCGCCGAGACCCGCACCGATTACACCGCCGACTGCCGCACAGGTCGGCCAGTCGGTTTTCTGCAAACCTGCGCAACCAGTCAACACACTGGTTAGCAGAACCAAGGGTAATGCTGTCCGAACTATGCTCATCTAGTTTTCTCCTGAGGGATCGGCTTAGAACCGATTCAGGTAGTAAAGACCCGAGCTTTAATCTCCGCCAGCAATAGGCCATTGCAGTTTTATCCAGTGTTCACGGCTGATCGACACTTTTAGCGCGACGGCGCTCTATATCTGGACCTTCGGGCAGGCTAGTCTTGGCGCTCTGATTGAGGAACTTCGATGATTTCAGGTATTTCTTCGCGCACGCCCCAGCAGGCGCTGGCCGCTTTGCTGGATCGTTATGCCCCCCTCCGCCTGTTGCTGATCGGCGCGAGCGAATTCCCCGCGCTGGAAGCATTCAAGCTGGCGCACCCGGACACCTGCGTCGCCCACGCGGCGCCCGGACCGTTGCCGGCCGAACTGGCGGCGCGCCGTTTTGATCTGGCGCTGGTGGTCGATTGCCTCGAACACTTGCCCAAACGCGATGGCCTGAATTTGCTCGGCGGCATCCGCAACCTCAATGCCAGTCGCATTGCGGTGCTGGCGGATTTGCCGGCCAGTGGCTGGCAGGAGACAGATTTTTTCTCCCTGGCCCTGCAAGCCAGCGAACGCTTCCAGCGCGACGAACAAGTACTGACCTTGTTCACCTACGATCTGCTTGACTACAAACAAGTCCCCGACTGGCTCAACTCACGGTTCTGGGCCAATCCGGAAAACTTCGGGAAATACTGGTGGTAACGCAATGAGTACATCCATTTGCCCTTGCGGCAGCGGCACCCTGCTGGACGCCTGCTGCGGTCACTACCATGCCGGGCATCCGGCGCCTTGTGCCGAAGCGTTGATGCGTTCGCGCTACAGCGCTTACGTGTTGGGCCTGATCGATTACCTGGTAGCGACCACCCTGCCCGCGCAGCAGTCCGGCCTCGATCGTCAGTCCATCAGCGACTGGAGCGCGCAAAGCACCTGGCTCGGCCTGGAGGTGGAAAGCTCCGAGGTGTTCGGCGGTCAACCGGAACACGCGTTCGTGACCTTTACCGCACGTTGGCACGATGGCAGCGGCGAACACAGCCACCGCGAGCGCTCGTCGTTCGTGCAGAACGCCGGCCACTGGTATTTCATCGACCCCACTGTGCCACTCAAGGCCGGACGCAACGATGCCTGCCCATGTGCCAGCGGGCAGAAATTCAAGAAGTGTTGTGCGGGGTATTTCGCCAGTTGAGGTGATTCGTGAAGGGCTAGACTGGGGATCAAGGGAGAAACACAACCATGATCAGCCGACGTCGCGTCCTGCACACGCTCACCCTGCTCCTGTTTCTCGGACTCGGCGGCTGTGCGTCCTGGTTCAGCGACGATGAACCGGAACCTGAAGTGCATCTGGTCAAGGTCGAAGTGGTCCGGGCGAAACTGATGGAGCAACGCTTCCTGTTGTTCTTTCGCGTCGACAACCCGCGCGACAGCGACCTGACGGTACGCGGCCTCGAATACCGGATTCACCTGGGCGATATGTTGCTGACCGAAGGCGAGCACGAACACTGGTTTACGGTCGGCCCCAAGCACAGCGCGTATTTCAAAGTGCCGATCCGCACCAACCTGTGGCCCAAGGTGCGGGATCTGGTGAAACTGTTGAAAAAACCCGAGCAACCTATCCCCTATCGCCTGGAAGGTGAGCTGGAAACCGGTGTGTTCATCGCGCACTACGTGCACCTGGCGCGCAAAGGCGTGATAATCCCCGCCGATTTAATTCCGGAGCACACCCGATGACCCAGCAACCCCACGTCCATGGCCCTGACTGCAACCACGATCATGACCATCACGACCACCATGATCACGACCATGGCCATGTCCACGGCCCGAACTGCGGCCACGCTCACCAGGAGCCGGTGCGCAACGCCCTGAAGGACGTCGGCCGCAACGACCCTTGCCCGTGCGGCAACGGCAAGAAATTCAAGAAGTGCCACGGCGCTTGATGCTTCGGGCGATAATTTTCATCGCCTGTTGAATCGCTTCGCCGGCAAGCCGGTCTCGCTCCCACACTGGATTCGTGAATGACACAATCCCCTGTAGGAGCGAGGCTTGCCCGCGAAAGAGGCACCGTGATTATTCAGGCAAACCGCGTCATCTTCTTCGCGGGCAAGCCTCGCTCCTACAGTCATTCAGTCGGTCATCAGGATCAGCGCACTGCTGACGACCGTGGCGTATTCGCCGTGCAGATTGCCTAGCGACATCGCATGCACCTCTTCAGCTGAATGCGCATTGCCGAAATAATCCGCTTTGTCGAACGTGAAGCACGCATCCTCCGCTACCCATGCATCAAACCCCAGGTTACCGGCCGTTCGCGCCGTGGACTCCACCGAGTTGTGGGTCGCGACGCCCACGATGACCAACTGATTGATCCCCGCCTCGCGCAAACTTGCCTCCAGCGCCGTCGCACAAAACGCATCCGGCACCTGTTTCTGAATCAGTTGCTCGCCGGCCAATGGCTGGAACCGCTCTTGAAACTCCACGCCCGATTGCTGCGGCCAGAACACTGAGTCCGGTGAACGGGACAGGTGCTGTACGTGGATCACCGGCCGCCCGGTTCGCCGCCATAGCCCCAGCAAATCCAGGATCCGCGCCTCGGCCTGAGGATTATTTCGCCGGCCAAGCCTTGGCTCCAAAATGCCTTTTTGTTGATCGATGATGATCAGTGCTGCGTTGGTCTTGAGCTCCATGCTGACTTTTCTCACGCGAGGTTATTGAGTTTCACGCACTTGAGCATCACCGCCTCCTACAGGCAAGTCCTCGATCGCAAACGGGACGATCTGATGTTCGCGGTTGCTGTCTGAACTTCACGATGCCGCAACGAATACAGCAAGGTGAATTCGCCTAGGCTTGAAAGTGATCGATTGTGTATATCCGGTTCTTCGGTAACGGCT
>NZ_CATKQM010000012.1:0-125283 GCF_949768225.1 Pseudomonas sp. IT-P44
GGCGAAAAAAAGGGCAGCCACATTGGCGGCCCTTGAAGGCACTGCATTGTCAGTGGAACTTTGGCAGAACGTATTCAGCAATCTCTTCAATAACCTCGGCAACCGGGCGTTCGCTACGACGCACATGCAGGCCAACATGTTGTACCCCGGCTTCACGTAATGCCTGAAGCTCATCAATCAGCGCCAACCGCCCGCAAATGCCGCCGAAACGCACACGTCGCATCGGAGCGTGAGGATTGGCTGCCAGATCAAGGTGGACGAAGCTGATGTAAGGCTTATCCCCACCCACCTCGCGCCACAACCCGACCCGACGCCGATGCTCATCTGGCGTACCCGGGTAGGCGAGCCAGCCATCCATGTGCTCACCAATCCATGCGGGTGATTGCTGGCCAAGACCTGCCACCAACAATGGAGCCGCTTCATCTCGCTGCGGAAGCAAGTGCGCACCTTCAGGCAGACGGCCTTCACCCTGGTCGCGCAACAACTCCACCGTGTTGCGAAAAATCTCTCCCCTCTGATCGTAGTCGACCCCAAACAGCGGATATTCCATAGGCCGGTCACCACTGGCCACGCCAAGCAGTAAACGCCCATCGCTCAACTCATCAACACTGTTTGCTGACTTCAAGGTGAGCCAAGGCTGACGCAATGGAAGTACAACCGCCGCCGTACCCAACATGATGTTGTCGGTGATTCCGGCCAGGTATCCAAGGTAGGAAAAGGTTTCGAAAACCTGTGCGGCATCGCCGAAATTCGGGTCGTAAACCGGTACATCGCGGACCCACAGAGCACGGAACCCAGCCTTGTCCGCCAGCCTCGCCATCGCTGCATGTTGCTTCAGATCCGGAACACCGAAAGGGCGATCCTCGGCAATCCTTCGTCGCTGGCCGTCGCTGGACCAATCGTTATCCAGTGGCAGCTCCAGCCCAATGGAAAAACCGTTCGAACCGAGCAATCGTGTAAATCGTGGGTGCATGAAAAGACTCCAAAAAGGGAATGACATGCACCCAGTATCCACAGGCCTATCTGCAAGAAAAATGCATGAATCGGAATATCAATTTTGAACAAATCGCACGAGTCAGAAAAAACCAACCGTCGTTTTGGCCCTCAAGGACAACCGTTAGAGGAAATCGCACTAAAGTGACCGCACGGTTTTTGGTATGGTGCAGCTCGTTTTTTTAACGGACTGATTTCAAGCCTACGGATCGGCGCCCCTTTTTAGTTAAAGAGCAGCTGCAGAAATGCCCCAACCGATACCGATCAAGGACCACGAAAAAGAGACGCGCCTGGTCAACAAAAGACTGATGGCTTGCGCCTTGTTCGTGGTCGCTATCACCTGCGCACTGGTGGTGCGCCTGTACGTGCTGCAAGTCGTCGAGTTTGACTATCACTCGACCATCTCCGAAAACAATCGCGTCCACGTATTGCCGATCACTCCCACGCGCGGATTGATCTATGACCGCAACGGAGTGGTCCTCGCCGACAACCGCCCCAGTTTCAACCTGACCATCACCCGCGAACGCGCCGCTGACGTCAAAGAAGAGCTGGACGAGGTGGTCAATCTCCTGCACCTGCCCGCTGAAGACCGGACGTTGTTCGACAAGGCGATGAAGCAGGCGCGCCACCCCTTTGTGCCCGTCACGCTGTTTTACGAACTCAGTGAAGAGCAAATCGCCGTACTCGCCGTCAACGAATTCCGCCTGCCTGGAATCGACGTTGAGCCGCAGTTCGTTCGCCATTACCCGATGGGCGCGCACTTCGCCCATTCCATCGGCTACGTCGGTCGAATCAACGAGAAAGAATCCAAGGCCCTGGACACTGTCGAGTACCGAGGCACCCAATCCGTTGGCAAGACCGGGATTGAAAAGTTTTATGAATCAGAATTGCACGGCCACGTCGGTTACGAAGAAGTCGAAACCAACGCCCAGGGTCGCGTGCTGCGAGTACTCAAACACACCGATCCGGTGCCTGGTAAAAACATCGTCCTGAGCCTCGACGTCAAACTTCAGGAAGCCGCCGAAGAAGCCTTGGGGGATCGTCGCGGTTCAGTGGTCGCGCTCGATCCATCGACCGGTGAAGTGCTGGCCATGGTCAGCAAGCCAAGCTTTGACCCGAACCTGTTCGTGACCGGGATCAGCTTCAAGGAGTACGCGGCACTGCATGACTCCATCGACCGGCCGCTGTTTAACCGCGTGCTGCGCGGTCTTTATGCGCCCGGTTCGACCATCAAGCCTGAAGTGGCGATTGCCGGCCTGGATGCGGGTGTCGTGACCCCACAGACCCGCGTCTTCGACCCGGGTTATTACCAGCTCCCGGACTTCGATCACAAGTACCGTAACTGGAACCACAGCGGCGACGGTTGGGTGGACATGGACGCGGCGATCATGCGCTCCAACGACACCTACTTCTACGACCTGGCGCACAAGCTGGGCATCGATCGCCTGCACGACTACATGGCGATGTTCGGGCTCGGCGAGAAGGTCTCGCTGGATATGTTCGAAGAGTCTGCCGGCTTGATGCCGTCTCAGGCCTGGAAGCGTGCCACGCGCCGTCAGGCGTGGTTCCCCGGCGAAACGGTGATCCTCGGCATCGGCCAGGGTTACATGCAGGTCACGCCGCTGCAGCTCGCTCAAGCCACCGCGCTGATCGCCAACAAAGGTGTCTGGAACCGCCCGCACCTGGCCAAGACCGTGGACGGTGTGACTCCAGTGGATGAGCATCCGATGCCAAACATCCTGTTGAAAGACCCGCGTGACTGGGAGCAGGTCAACCACGGCATGCAAATGGTCATGCACGACGCTCGCGGGATCGCCCGAGCGGCGGCCCAAGGTGCGCAATATCGCATCGCCGGGAAAAGTGGTACCGCGCAAGTGGTCGCGATCAAACAGGGTGAGCGCTACAACCGGGCGAAAACCCTGGAGCGGAACCGCGACAACGCCTTGTTTGTCGGCTTCGCACCAGCCGAGCACCCGAAGATTGTCATCTCGGTGATGATCGAAAACGGCGAGGCCGGCGGTCGCGTCGCCGGGCCTGTGGTGCGACAGATCATGGACGCCTGGTTACTCGATCAGGACGGCCACCTGAAACCGCAATACGCCACGCCGAGTAAAGCGCCTGGCGATCCTCACGTTTAACCGATCAAGGCTTCACAGCACAGGCTCACGAATGCTGAGCATGTGCTGGAAGCTTTCGAGGAACACGGTTTCCGCCTGACTCATCTTCTGCTCACGATTCCACAGCAGCTGAATATCAAAATCCACCACCCCATCCTCCGGCGGCAACCGCCACAGCAACCCTTGCTCGACATCCCTTTTCACCAAATGCGTCGGCAGGCAGCCAATCCCGTAACCTGCGCAAATCAATCGGTAAATCTCTTCGAAGCTCGTCGATGAAGCAACGATCTTGCCGGTAAAACCCTGCTGGTCGCGAAACAGCGTCAGCGGCGAAAGATTTCCGCCGAGCTGGTCGCTGGTGAAACTGACGAAGTTTTCTGCGGCGAGCTGTTCCAGCGTCAGATTCTCTTGTCCGAACAGCCGATGACGCTGCCCGCAAAAATACGCATAACGCTCTCGGAACAGCACCCGCTGTTCCAGCCGCGGCTGCGGTAAACGACACAGGCCGACGCCAATGGTCGCGGTCTTCTGCAGCAACGAACTGATGATGTTCGAGCTGCCCATCACCTCGACTTCCAGCTCGATTTTCGGGTGGGTTTCATGGAAATCGGCGAGGAACTCGTCGTAATGCCGCGCTTGTACGCCGCTGACGGTGAGGATGCGGATCTTGCCCACCACGTCATCGTGACGACTCTCCACCACAGTGCCCAATCGCGAAATATCGCCGTAGATATCCGTCGCAATGCGCAGGACTTCTTCCCCGGTTTCCGTCAGGTCAAACCGTCTCCCGCTACGGGCAATCAACACGCATTCCAGTTGTTCTTCCAGCCGTTTCAACGCCTGGCTGACGGCTGACTGCGTGATGTGCAACCGCGCTGCGGCACGGCTCATGCTGCCTTCCTGGCCGATCACAAGGTAGGTGCGCAGCAGGTTCCAGTCGAGACGATCATTCAGAAAACGTCGGCCCACCCAGGGGTTAGTGGAAGTCATGACAATCCCATGTAGTAGCAGCGCTAATAGTAAAGATAAGAATATGAAAATTGACTAATCCTGGCATGGAAGCGATAAAGCCCACAAGCGCCACAGAGCGCAACCGTAAACAGCCTTCAGTACCTGCCCAAAACTATAAATACACAGGGTCCTTGCATGCACACCACCGCACAGCCGCGTCGAGCGGCGGCCGCTGCCTTCATTGGCACGACCATCGAGTTCTACGACTTTTACATTTACGCCACCGCGGCGGCGTTGGTGCTCGGGCAAGTGTTCTTTCCCAGCAGCGACCCGGTGATGAGTACCCTGGCAGCTTTTGGCAGTTTCGCCGTCGGCTTCATCGCCCGTCCCATGGCCGGCATGGTTTTCGGACATCTGGGCGACCGTCTGGGCCGCAAGAAAATGTTGCTGGTGACGATGGCGCTGATGGGCGTGGCAACTGCCGGCATCGGCCTGTTACCGAGCTACGCCAGCGCCGGCATCTGGGCACCGATCGGCCTGATCGTGCTGCGTTTGATCCAGGGCATTTCCGTCGGAGGCGAGTGGGGCGGGGCTGTCTTGATGGCCAGCGAACACGCGCCGGCCAAGCGCAAAACCTTCTACGCATCATTCGCCCAACTCGGCAGCCCGGCCGGTTTGTTGTTGGCGTTGATTGCTTTTCGCCTGGTGACATCACTCGAACCCGAAGACTTCCTCGCTTGGGGCTGGCGTCTGCCGTTCCTCGCCAGTGGTGTGCTGATGATGGTCGGCCTGATGATCCGCTCCGGCGTTCATGAGTCGCCGGAATTCGCCAAGGCGCGGGACAACAACGAGACCGCCAAATACCCGGTGAAAGACGTGATTCGCACGTGCTGGCGGCAGATCCTGTTCGCTGCCGCCGCAGTGACCATCGGCTCGGCCGGATTCTTCTTCACCAACACTTTCATGATCACCTACGTCACCCAGTATCAGGGCATCGCACGCTCGACGATTCTCGATTGCCTGTTCCTGGTGACCGTCATTCAGTTGCTCTCGCAACCGCTCAGCGCACTGCTCGCCGAGCGCATCGGCGAAGGTCGTTTTCTCAAGCTCGTTGCGCTGCTGTGCATGGTCACGCCGTACCCGATGTTCTTGCTGGTGGGCACGCAAAACATTCTGTTGATGACCCTCGGCATCGCCCTCGCGGTGGTGATCCTTTCGGCGCTGTACGCGGTGATCGCCGGTTACATGACCCAGGCGTTCCCGGTGCACCTGCGCTACTCGGGCATTTCCATCGCTTACCAATTGAGTTGTGCACTGGCCGGCGGCACCACGCCGCTGATCGGCACGCTGCTGGCGAGCAAGTTTTCCGGACAATGGCTGCCGTTGGCGGTGTTCTTCACCTTGCTCTCGGCCCTGTCCCTGATCGGTGTTTGCGGGCTGGCCCGCCTGCGCGCCAACCCGGTCGTCACCCACGCTGCTAAAGAGGTGTATTCGTGAGTAAACCTGAACACATCGGCCCGGTTGAATGGAAGGCCCGTTGCGAACTGGCTGCGCTGTATCGGCTGGTCGCGCACTTTCGCATGACCGATTTGATCGACACCCACATCACCCTGCGGATTCCAGGGCCTGAGCATCACTTTCTGATCAACCGCTACGGGGTGATTTTCGACCGCATGCGCGCCTCGGATCTGGTGCGCATCGATCAGGAAGGGCGAGTCGTCGACCCGCATTACGAAGGGCATCGGGTCAACGCCGCAGGGTTCGTCATTCATTCGGCGATCCACATGGCTCGTCCGGACCTGAATTGCGTGATCCATACCCACACCGCCGCCGGCATGGCCGTTGCGGCGCAGAAACAGGGCTTGCTGCCGATCAGTCAGCACGCGCTGAAGTTCTACGGCAAATTGGCGTATCACACCTATGAAGGCATCGCGTTGTCGCTGGATGAGCGCGAGCGGTTGATTGCTGATCTGGGGCCGCACCGGGCAATGATCCTGCGCAATCACGGTTTGCTGGTCGGCGGCTCCGGCGTGGCTCAGGCGTTCCAGGAGATCCACTTTCTGGAGCGGGCCTGTCAGGCGCAGGTGGCGGCGCTGGCCGGCGGTTCAGCGTTGCATTACCCGTCGCCGGAAGTGTGTGCACACACCGCCGAGCAGTTTGACCGCGATGAGCAGGACAACATCATCGACCTGGCCTGGGAGGCCGCACTGACCCTGATCGAATCCCAGCGTGAGTCCTATCTGTCATGAGCACCGTGGTTTTACTTTCCCGCGACACCTTGCTGCTCAAGCAACTGCAAGCCGCGTTCGCCCGCAGCGCGCCGCAGCTCACCACCGTGCTGGCGGATGATCCGCTGGCCAAAAATGCGCAGATCGCCGCGTGCTGGTTCCCTTTGCCGGGCAGCCTCGCCGCGTTACCGAACCTTCAGGTGATTCACTCGGTGGCGGCCGGTATCGATCACCTCGATCATGACCCGTCGTGCCCGGATCTGCCGGTGTGCCGGGTGGTCGATCCTGGCCACCGTCAGGGCATGACCGAATACGTACGCTGGGCGGTGATCCACTATCACCGTGGTTTCGATCAAGTGCTGTTGCAGCAACAGGAGCAGCGCTGGGAGCGGCCGCTGCAACGGGCGGCGGGGCAATTCAAGGTGGGTGTGATGGGGCTGGGATCGCTGGGCAGCGCCATCGCTCAGGATCTGGCCGCTTCCGGTTATGACGTTCGTGGTTGGGCGCGCAGTGACAAGACGATAAACGGCGTGCAGACCTTCGCCGGTGCGGCAAGCCTGAAACCGTTTCTTGAGGGTGTGGAGTTGCTGATCAACTTGTTGCCGCTGACCAGCGAAACTCGCGGCATTCTTGGTCATTCAACTTTCGAACAATTGGCCAATGGCGCTGCGCTGGTGAATTGCGGCCGGGGCGGTCATCTCAATATCGACGACCTCGAACACGCCCTGAAACGAGGAAAACTGCGCGGCGCGCTGCTGGATGTTTTCGAACAGGAACCACTGCCGGTTGATCACCGTCTCTGGACTATGCCCGGTGTGACGATCACACCGCACATGGCATCGGCGGCATCCCACGACTGCATTGCCGAACAAGTTGCGGAGAATTTCCGCCGTTTAAATGCCGGCGAACCTTTATTGAATAACGCGGACCGATTACTGGGTTACTGAATATAAAAACTCGCCCACTCAGTTGGGCGATACATAACAACAATCCCTCACTCTCAAACGATTTACTGCCAGTCAAAACAATTAAATAAACGAGTTCTGAAGAATTCCTGGAGTCAGTGATGAGCGATCTATCGTCCGCAGAAAAGTCCGGTGCCCCGCCGGAAGTTGCAATCAGCATGAAAAAAGTTGCCGTGGCCAGTGTCATCGGCACCACGGTGGAATGGTACGACCTGTTTGTGTTTGCCACCGCGTCGGCGCTGGTATTCAACAAGGTGTTCTTCCCGGACTTCGTGCCGCTGATCGGCACATTGCTGGCATTCGGCACCTTCGCTTCGGCGTATCTGGCGCGGATTGTCGGTGCGGCGTTGTTCGGGCACTTCGGTGATCGCTTGGGTCGCAAGTCAATGTTGTTGATTTCGCTGTTGACCATGGGCGCCGCCACGTTCGCGATCGGCTTGTTACCCAATTACGCGGCCATCGGGATATGGGCGCCGATCCTGTTGTTATTGCTGAGGGTGATTCAAGGCCTGGCGCTGGGCGGTGAGTGGGGCGGGGCGGTGTTGATGGCGGTGGAACATGCACCGGCCAACAAGCGCGGCCTGTACGGTTCCTGGGTGCAGATCGGCGTCCCGGCCGGGACCATGATTGCCAACCTGGCGTTCCTGGTGATCGCCGCGTGGCTGTCGCCTGAAGACCTGTTGGCCTGGGGCTGGCGTATTCCGTTTCTGGCCAGCGTGCTGCTGATCGCCGTGGGTTTGTACATCCGCCTGAACATCGCCGAAACGCCGGCCTTCAACAAGGTCAAGGAAGCGGAAGTGCAGGTGAAAATGCCGCTGGCCGAAGTCTTCCGCAAGTATTGGAAGCAAGTGGTGCTCGGCGGTATTGCGACGATGTCGACCGGCGCGTCGTTCAACATCATCGTCGCGTTCGGCCTGACGTACGGCACGCAGAATCTCGGTTTCAGTCGCAGCGTGATGCTGGGCGTGGTGCTGCTGTCCTGTGCCTGGTGCATCGTCATGCTGCCGGTGTTCGGCGCGTTGTCGGACCGATTCGGCCGCAAGCCGATCATTGTTGCCGGCATCGTTGCCGAGGCGTTGGTCGCGTTCCCGATGTTCTGGCTGATGGACACCAAGGAGCTGTCGCTGGTGATCTTCGGCTACTTGCTGTTGATGACCGCATTCGCCGCCAACTACGGGCCTATCGCGACCTTCCTGGCGGAGTTGTTCGGCACCCGCGTGCGTTATTCGGGACTGTCGATCAGCTACATGCTGTCCGGCCTGCTCGGCAGCGCCGCAACGCCCATCGTCACCACTGCGTTGCTCGCAGCGACCGGCAAAGGCTCGTCGGTGGCCTGGTACATGATCGGCGCGGCGCTGATTTCCTTGCTGGCGCTGTTGCTGCTGACCGAGACGTTCAAGCGCGACATCAGCGAAATCCCGGCGGCGGGGCCGGCCGCCGATCAACCCGTTCGCAAACCTTTCAAATCGGCTGCGGCCTGATTCATGGAGCTCAACAGCATGCGCAGAATTCAATCCGCTCCGGGCTTCATCGGCCCGGTCGGGCCTTACTCTCAAGCGGTGGTCAGCGGCCATCTGGTGTTCACCGCCGGGCAGATTCCGGCCCAAAGCACACTCGATGAGCAGCCCGCCGATTTCACCGAGCAAGTGCGGCAAACCTTGCGCAATCTCGAGGCGATCCTGATTGAAGCCGGCTCGGGTTTCAGCCACGTGATCAAGGTCAACGCGTACCTCACCGATCCCGCGCAACTGGAGCCGTTCAACGCGGTGTATCGCGAGTTTCTCGGCCATGCGCCGCCGGCGCGAACCACGGTGTGCGTGGCGCTGTGGGGCGTGTCGCTGGAAATCGACTGTGTGGCCGAGGTGATTGCCAGGGAGCCGCAGCATGGATGAATCACAGTTGATCGAGCAGTTCAACGCGGTGAGCTTTCCAACCCTCGGCCATTTTCTGGAGGCGGGTTTTGCCGACTCACAACTGCGGGCGATGGTGCCCAATGTGAAACTGGTGGGCCGTGCGCTAACCCTGAAATTGGTGGGCGCCGATGCCATTGCCGTCAACCGGGCGTTGGCGCTGATAAAGCCGGGCGACGTGTTGGTGATCGATACCGACGGCGATTGGCAACACGCACCGGTCGGCGCGGTGACCAGTTGTGCCGCGAGTTGCGCCGGGGCGGCGGGCATCGTGGTGGACGGCGCCGTGACTGATTTGCTGGAGTTGCGAGAGGGCGGATTGCCGGTCTTCGCTCGCGGCACCAGCCTGCTGACCACCAAGCTGCACGGTCGCGGCGACAGCCAGATCAACCAGCCGATTCACTGCGCAGGCGTCACCGTGCAGCCAGGTGATCTGGTGTTGGCGGACGACAACGGCGTGCTGTTTCTCGATTGGCACACCGCGGCCGGTGTCATCGAGCAGGCGCTGGCGTCCGATCATGCCGAACCGCGCTTGCTCGAACGTTTGCGCGCCGGTGAACCGGTCGCGCAGGTGTTGCGCGTCTAAGCTGTCAGGCAGCGTTGCAGGCTCTCGATGAATATCGTTTCGGCCCGGCTCATGCGCTGCTCGCGGTTCCACAGCAAATGAATGTCCACGTCGGCAATCCCTTCGTGGGGCGGCAGGCGCCAGAGCAATCCGGCGTCGACGTCCGCCGCCACCACGTGCTCGGGCAAACAGCCGATACCGAACCCGGCGATCACCAGTCGCCGGACTTCTTCCAGGCTCGGTGACGACGCCACGATGCGTCCGCTGAAGCCCTGCTGATCGCGAAAAATCGTCAGCGGCGAGAGCATGCCGCCGATCTGGTCGCTGGTAAAACTGACGAAATTCTCCCGCTGCAAATCCCCTTGGTCGACGTTCTGCTGGCCGAACATCGCATGATGCTTGCCGCAGAAAAACGCATAGCGCTGACGCAGGAACAAACGTTGTTCCAGACGTGGTTGCGGACGGCGATTGAGGCTCAGCCCCAGCGTCGCGGTTTTTTCCTGAAGGGCGCTGACGATGTCGGAACTGCGCATCACGTCCACCTCCAGATCGACCCGCGGGTGCTGCCGATGGAAGTCCGCGAGGAAGTCATCGAAACGTTCCGAGTAGATCCGGCTGATGATCAACAGGCGCACCTTGCCGATCACTTCGTCGGCCGGTTGCTCCAGCACGCTGCTGACCTGGGACATCTGCCCATAGATTTCCCCGGCCAGTGCGAAGATCTGCTCGCCGACTTCGGTCAGGGCAAAACGTGGCCCGCGACGGGCGATCAGTTGGCGACCGAGTTGTTCTTCCAGACGCTTCAATGCCTGGCTCACGGCAGGTTGCGTCAGGTGCAGGCGGGCGGCGGCGCGGCTGATGCTCAGCTCCTGGCCGATCACCCGAAAGGTGCGCAGCAGGTTCCAGTCCAGTCGGTCATTGAGCAGGCGTTGCACATCGCGTTCGGCCATGTGGCTCTCGATTATAAGTTGTCGTAATACTTCGCATAATAAATAGAAAATTGACTAATCATAGCCCCGGGACGATAAATCACTCCCAGACAGGCACCGTCAGAGTGCCTTGGATTTACTGCTTTTCTCCTGCCAAAAAAACAATCAATGGAGTCCGAACCATGAAGCCCCCAGCTTCTTCCCAGCCACGCCGTGCGGCAGCCGCAGCCTTCATCGGCACCATGATCGAGTGGTACGACTTTTACATTTACGCCACCGCCGCCGCGCTGGTGTTCGGTGCGCTGTTCTTCCCCTCCGACGACAAACTGTTCAGCACCATGGCCGCGTTCGGCACATTCGCCGTGGGCTTCTTCGCGCGGCCGTTGGGCGGGATCATCTTCGGCCACATCGGTGACCGCATCGGGCGCAAGAAATCGCTGATCATCACCTTGCTGATGATGGGCGTGGTCACGGTCTGCATCGGTTTGCTGCCGACTTATGCACAGATCGGCGCCGCAGCGCCGGTACTGCTGATTCTGCTGCGCATCGTCCAGGGCATTGCCGTGGGTGGCGAGTGGGGCGGGGCGGTCTTGATGGCCGGCGAGCATGCGCCGAAAGGTCGGCGCAATTTCTTCGCGTCCTTTGCGCAACTTGGCAGCCCGGCCGGTTTGATCCTGTCGCTGCTGGCATTCAGCGCAGTCACCCGTTTGCCGGAAGAAGACCTGATGAGCTGGGGCTGGCGCTTGCCGTTCCTCGCCAGTTCGTTGCTGCTGCTGGTGGGGCTGGCGATTCGACTGGGCGTGAACGAGTCACCGGAATTCCTCGCCAGTCGTGAACTCGCCGCCAAGAGCACGCGTAAAGAGCAGGCGCCGGTCATGGAGGTCCTGCGCACCGCGTGGCGTCCGCTGTTGCTGTGCATCGGCGCCAACACCCTGGGGATTGCCGGGGTGTATTTCACCAACACCTTCATGATCGCCTACACCACCCAGCAACTGCAGTTGCCGCGCTCGCTGATCCTCGAGTGCCTGTTTGTGGTGGCGATCATTCAGTTCTGCATCCAGCCGCTGGCGGCGTGGCTCGCGGAAAAAATCGGCGCCACGCGTTTCCTGTGCCTGGTGTCGTTGTTGGCAATGGCTTCGCCGTACCCGATGTTCGTGCTGGTCAGCTCGGGCCAGGCACCGCTGATCATCCTTGGCATCGCGCTGGCGGTGGTGTGCATGGCGTCGTTCTACGCGGTGATCGCCGGGTACGTCAGCGGCATGTTCGAGACCCGCGTGCGCTACACGGCGATTTCGCTGGCGTATCAGATCTGCGGCGCCGTGGCCGGTGGTTTGACGCCACTGATCGGCACGCTGCTGGCGCATAAATTCGCCGGTCAATGGTGGCCGATGGCGCTGTTCTACAGCCTGATTGCTGCGACTTCGCTGGTCTGCGTGCTTTCCCTCGCCCGTCGCCATGCCAGCGCTGAACGCGTTGAGTTAGCCACCATTTGAACTTGTAGGAGCCGGCTTGCTGGCGATTGCGGTGTGTCAGTCGACATGTTTATCGCCTGAACGCACGCCATCGCCAGCAAGCCGGCTCCTACAGGGATTTGAATTGTCTTGGAGAACCTCATGTTGAAGATTAATGGCGAACGCCTGTGGGCGAGTCTGATGGCGATGGCCGAAATCGGCGCCACCGCCCGTGGCGGCAGTTGCCGACTGGCCTTGAGCGATGAAGACAAGGCCGGTCGCGAACTGTTTGCCCACTGGTGCCGCGAAGCCGGCATGACCCTGAGCGTGGACGCCATCGGCAACCTGTTCGCCCGCCGCGCCGGCACTGACCCGGACGCTGCGCCGGTGATGATGGGCAGCCATCTCGACACTCAGCCTGAAGGCGGACGCTTCGACGGCGTGTACGGCGTGCTCGCCGGCCTCGAAGTGGTGCGCTGCCTCAACGACCTCGGTATCCAGACCCGCAAGCCGCTGGAAGTGGCGGTGTGGACCAACGAAGAAGGCGCGCGCTTCACGCCGGCGATGTTCGGCTCGGCGGTGTTCACCGGCATCATGCAATTGGACGCGGCGCTGGCGGTGCGGGATGCCGATGGCATCAGCGTCGGTGATGAGCTGAAGCGTACCGGTTATGCCGGCGAGCGTCCGTTGGGCGGCGCGGTGGATGCGTATTTTGAAGCCCACATCGAACAAGGCCCGATCCTTGAAGACAATGCCAAGAGCATCGGCGTGGTCAGCGGCGGCCAGGCGATTCGCTGGCTCGACGTGCGGGTCGAAGGCATGGCGGCTCACGCCGGCACCACACCGATGCCCCTGCGCAAGGATGCGCTGTACGGCGTGGCGCGGATGATTCAGGCGATTGAAAGTCTGGCCACCGATTTCGCCCCGGAGGGCCTGACCACCGTTGGTGAGTTGAGCATCAACAAGTCGTCGCGCAACACCATTCCGGGGTTGGTGAATTTTACCGTCGACCTGCGTCATCACCGCGACGACGCCATCGACGCGATGGAGCAGCAAGTGCGCGCGCGGCTGCAGGCGATTGCTGACGGTCGCGGCCTGAACCTGACGATCACCCCGCACTGGATCAGCCCGGCGACACCATTCGACGCGGACTGCGTGGCGGCGGTGCAACACGCTGTGGATGCCCTGGGCTACGCTCAGCAATCGATTGTCAGCGGTGCCGGGCATGACGCGATTCACCTGGCGCGGTTCTGCCCGACGGCGATGGTGTTCATCCCGTGTGTCGGCGGCTTGAGTCATAACGAAGCCGAAGACGTGCTGCCGGAAGACGTGCGGCAAGGCACCGACGTGCTGCTCAACGCCGTGCTGTCCCGCGCCGGCAGAACTGAATAAACCCGATCCCTGTAGGAGCGAGGCTTGCCCGCGAAGGCGTCAGCACAATATCGACGTTTGACTGACACACCGCCTTCGCGGGCAAGCCTCGCTCCTACAGGAAGGTGCACTCGGATTCGAGATTTACGTTATCTGACAGGTATCAATCCCATGCGCAGTTTTTTCCATCCCGAACAATTGCTTCACCATCCACGCAGCTATTACTCCCGCGGACAGATGCGCACACCGCAGGAAGTGCCGGAGCGTGCGCAGCGACTGGTGCAGGCGTCTCGCTCGCTGGGCTTCAAAGTCGAGCAGCCGGTGGATGCCGGACTTGATCCGCTGCTGGCGGTGCACGGTGCGCCGTACCTGGCGTTTCTCCAGGAAGCGCATCAGCGCTGGAAGGAAGTCCCGGAAGATTGGGGCGACGAAGTGATGTCGAACATCTTCGTCCGTGAGCCAAACGCTCTGCGCGGAATCCTGGCTCAGGCCGCACGTTATCTCGCGGATGGCAGTTGCCCGGTGGGCGAACAGACCTGGCGTTCGGCCTATTGGTCGGCGCAAAGCGCAGTGGCCGGCGCGCAGGCGTTGCTTGATGGCGAGCCGGCGGCTTACGCGTTGTGCCGTCCACCGGGGCATCACGCCCGGGCCGAAGCGGCCGGTGGTTTCTGCTATGTGAACAACGCGGCGGTGGCGGCGCAGGTGTTGCGTGGCGGGTTTGAACGCGTCGCAGTGCTCGACACCGACATGCACCACGGTCAGGGGATTCAGGAGATTTTCTACGACCGCGATGACGTGCTGTATGTCTCGGTGCATGGCGATCCGACCAACTTCTATCCGGGGGTTGCCGGGTTTGCGGATGAGCGCGGTGTTGGGGCGGGCGAGGGGTACAACCTGAATTTGCCGATGGCCCATGGTTCGAGTGAGGCGGACTTCCTTGGGCAACTGGAGGTGGCGCTGGCGGCGGTGAAGGATTTCGCTGCCGAGGTGTTGGTGCTGTCCCTGGGTTTCGACATTTTCGAGCTGGACCCGCAGAGCAAAGTGGCGGTGACGCGGGAAGGGTTTGCGCGGCTGGGTGAGCGGATTCGCAGCCTTGGGTTGCCGTGCCTGATTGTGCAGGAGGGTGGGTATCACCTGGAGAGTCTTGAGGACAATGCGCGGGCGTTTTTTGTCGGGCCGCAGGTGTGGCGGATCTGAGTTGTGGGGTGCCTGGATGATCGCCTTCGCGGGCAAGCCTCGCTCCTACAGTGCCTGAGTTGAATCGCAGATTTGTGGACGACCCTTAACCTGTAGGAGCGAGGCTTGCCCGCGAAGAACGATAACGCGGTGCAACGGATGAAACACACTTGCCATCGCCCTGACGTTAACGTAAAGATTGCGGCAGGGCGCTGAACTTAAAAGAGCGCAGGGCGGACCGATCCGGAGCGCTTGATGACGCTAATAAAAACAACTTCCCCCAAGCTGCACCGCGAAGCCCGGCTGGCCCGGGAAAAACTCCATCTTGAGGGTGAAGTTCCCGATGGCGTGTTGCGGGCGGAAATCGATGCATCGTGGCGACGCAGCCTCAGCCATGGTGTGCATTTCAACAGCAAGCATGAACTGGCGCTGGAATCGAGCGCGAGCCTCGACGTGCTGCTGGCGAACAATCGCCTGCTGATCGACGCGGCATTGCCGGCGATCGATTACCTGGCCGACCGCCAAGGCAAGGAAGGCCTGATCATCCTCGCCAACTCCGACGCCACCATCCTCGCGGTCGAAGGCCGTGCCGATCGCCTCAAGGGCAGCGGCCTGCAAGACATCACCCTCGGTGCCTGCTGGAGCGAAGCCGCTCGCGGCACCAACGCACTGGGCACCGCGCTGGTGGAAGCCCGGCCGACGATGATCGATTGCGGCGAGCATTACCTCGATCGCCTGACCGATTTCTCCTGCACCTCAGTGCCGATTTATTGCCCGCAAGGCGACATCCTCGGCGTCCTCGACCTGACCCGCGAAGGCCCGCTCGGCCGCGTTCACGACAGCACCGCGCTGTTGGCCATGGCGGTCAGCCAGATTGAAAGCCGGGTGTTCAACGCCAGTTTCCCCGACCAGATCGTGCTGGCGTTCCACAGCCGCCGGCAGTACCTCGAATCCCCTTGGCAGGGCTTGCTGGCGGTGAGCCTTGGTGGGCAGATTCTTGCGGTCAGTGCCCAGGCGTGTCAGTTGCTCCATGCCGAACGCTCGGCGCTGGTCGGTCGCCGTTGCGAAGAGTTTCTCGGCGTCGATGGCTTGCAACTGTTGTCGCGTTTGCATCAGGGCGGCGTCGGCAGTTTGCAGACCGCCAAAGGTGAGTTCTTCTACAAAACCCTGCGCGCACCGCAGCGCTCGATCAACGTCAGCACGCCGCCGCGCAGCCCGGCGAAAACCGCCAAACCTCAACCGGATCTCGACGCCCTGGCCGGCAGCAACGTCCGTTATGCCCGCGCCTTGCGCATGGCCCGTCAGGGGCTGGCCAACGAGTTGCCGGTGTTGCTGCTCGGCGAAACCGGCACCGGCAAGGAAATGATCGCGCGCGCCTTGCACATGGCTGGCAGCCGCTGCGACAAGCCCTTTGTCGCGGTGAACTGCGCGGCGATTCCCGAAGGCTTGATCGAGTCGGAACTGTTCGGTTACCGCGAAGGCGCGTTCACCGGCTCCCGTCGCGGCGGCATGGTCGGGCGTCTGCAACAGGCCCATGGCGGTACGTTGTTTCTCGACGAAATCGGCGACATGCCGCTGGCCTTGCAGGCGCGTCTGCTGCGCGTATTGCAGGACCGTAAAGTCGCGCCTTTGGGCGCCGGTGAAGAACAGGACATCGACGTCGCCCTGATCTGCGCGACCCACCGCGACCTCAAACGCCTGGTCGAAGAAAAACACTTCCGTGAAGACCTGTTCTATCGGGTCAACGGTATCAGCGTGATGTTGCCGGCCCTGCGCGAACGCGACGATTTCAACGCGCTGGTCGGTCGTCTGCTGGCCAGGCTAGATGCACCGGCCATGCTCCTGCATGACGACTTGAACCGCTTGCTCGCGGGTTACCACTGGCCGGGCAACATCCGCCAACTGGAAATGGTCTTGCGCACCGCGCTGGCCATGCGCGAACCGGGGGACACCGTCCTCACCCTCGATCATTTGCCCGACAGCATGCTCGACGAACTGAACGCCAGCGAGCGGCCTGCGTCCGGGAGCATTCGCGAAAACGAACTGGAGCTGATTCGCCAGTCCCTGGACAGCCATCAGGGCAACGTCTCGGCCGCCGCCGACGCCTTGGGCATCAGCCGCGCAACCTTGTACCGCAAGCTCAAACAGTTGCGTTCGTGATGCAGCGCCTGATCGTTCGGCTGATCGACAGCCAGAATCCCGAAGCCCTGCAAGCGGCGTTGCGCTGGCTCTACAGCTTTGTGCGCCCGCATCGTCTGGCGATTGCCGGACTGCTCGGTCTGTCGGTCTGCGCTTCGTCGCTGGTGCTGGTGCAACCCTGGCTGACCAAGCTGCTGATCGACGATGGCTTGCTGGCCCGCAACTTCCCCATGCTGGTGCTGATCGCCGGGTTGATGATTGTCGCCGGGCTGCTCGGCACGGCGCTCTCGGGGATCAATCGTTACCTGCACACGCGGCTGTCCGGGCGGATTCTGTTCTCGCTGCGCGACGACCTTTATCGGCATTTGCAAACCCTGTCGCCGAGCTTCTACGGGCAGCGGCGCATCGGCGACCTGATGTCGCGCCTCGATGGCGACGTCGCCGAGATCCAGCGCTTCGCCGTGGATTCGCTGTTCTCGGCAGTGTCGAGCGTGATCGGCCTGGTGGTCGCCGTGGCGATGTTGCTGACGTTGTCGTGGAAGTTGTCGCTGCTGGCGTTGGTGCTGATTCCCCTCGATGTGCTCTGGCTGCGCTGGATGCGGCGCAAGGTCGAGCGCGATGTGCGCCAGTTGCGCGAGCGTTCGGCGGACATGTCGTCGTTCATGGTCGAGACCCTGCCGGTGATGAAATTCATTCAGTCGGCCGGTCAGCAGCAGCGTGAGTCGCGGCGTCTGGAGGCGTTGGGGCAGGGCTACATGAGTCAATTGCTGCGCCTGCAAGTCACCGAGTTTTTCACCCAGGCGGTGCCGGGCACGCTGACCTCGCTGTCCCGTGCCTGTGCGTTTTTGATTGGCGGTTATTGGGTGGTGCAAGGGACGTGGCAACTGGGCGCGCTGATCGCGTTTTCCACGTACCTGGGGATGGCGGTCGGGCCGGTTCAAAGTCTGCTTGGGCTCTACGTGGCGATTCAGCGGATGACGGTCAGTCTGGGGCGCGTCATGGAGTTGCGCGGTGAAGAACCGACCGTGCTGAGCCCCGTTGAACCTCGGCCAATGCCAACTTCCGGCGAATTGCGTTTCGACGATGTGCACTTCAGCCATCCCGGTCGGCCGAGCACCTTGCGCGGCATCGAAGCGCGGATTCCCTACGGTTTGAAAGTCGCCCTGAGCGGCGGGTCCGGCGTCGGTAAATCGACGCTGATCGATTTGCTGCAACGGCATCACGATCCACAGTCCGGGCGGGTGCTGCTCGGCGAGGTCGACCTGCGGGAACTGGACCTGTTCCAGTTGCGCCGACGGATTGCCGTGGTCAGTCAGGACATCGTGCTGTTTCGTGGCAGCCTTGCCGATAACCTGGCCTACGCGGTGCCCGACGCCAGCCGTGAAGCAATCGCCGACGTGGCGCGGCTGGCGCAACTCGACAGCCTGATCGCCTCATTGCCCGAAGGTCTCGACAGTCCGCTGGGCGAACGCGGTCAGCAGTTGTCCGGCGGGCAGAAACAGCGCATCGCCATCGCCCGGGCACTGTTGCAGGATCCGCTGATTCTGGTGCTCGACGAAGCCACTTCGGCGGTGGATGAAGCCACCGAGCGCGAAGTGATCGAGGCCATCGACCGACTGTTTGCCGGACGCACGCGCATCCTCATCAGTCATCGCCCCTCAACGTTGGCCGATGCCGACCTGCGCTTCGAATTGCTCGACGGCGTGCTCACGTCGAAAACGGTGCAGCATGAAGTCTGAACTGCGAATCGGTGTAGTGGACAGCGGCCATTCGGCGGCGCAGCGGGTGCAGGTGATCGCCGGACGACGGTTCTCGTTGCTGGCGGACGGCCTGGCCGAAAGTGACTTGCGCGACGACCCGCTCGGCCACGGCAGCGCGGTGATCGAAGCCATCAGTCATCGGGCTCCTTCCGCGGTGTTCTGCGTGGCTCAGGTGTTCGACCAGCGCGGCGTCACCAGCGCCCTGCAGATCGCCACGGCAATTGACTGGCTGGTGGCGCAGGACGTACGGCTGATCAATCTGAGCCTCGGTTTGCGCCAGGACCGCAGCCTATTGCGCGAAGCCTGCGCGGCAGCAGTAGCGCAAGGCATTCTGCTGTGTGCGTCGAGCCCGGCGCAGGGCGAGGGCGTGTTCCCGGCGAATTATCCACAGGTGCTGCGGGTGACCGGCGATGCACGTTGCGCCGAACAGGAATGGTCTTGGCTCAACAGCGCTCAGGCGGATTTCGCGGCGTGCGTGCACGGGACGTATCCGGGGCAGTCCGGCGCCAGTCTGGGCTGTGCGGCGTTGAGCGGGCACATTGCCGGTTTCCTGGTTTCACAGCCCGAGGCGAGCAACGAACAGATCATCGACTGGCTGCGCAAGAATGCCCGTTATCGCGGTCCTGAACGGCGCTTCGGAGCATGATCCTGATTCTGGGCGCGGGGCCGGCGGGGGCGGCGGTTGCCTTGGGCTTGCGGCGGCTCGGTTACCCGGTGACGCTGGTCAGCGAGTGGCGCCGGTTCGCTGCGCTGGAAGGCGTTTCGCTGCGGGTGCTGGAGGCCTTGCGCGGTGCCGGTCTGCATCAGGCGCTGGCGGATGCGGCCTTGCCGTCGCAGCGGCAGGTGTCGTGGAACGGTCAGCAGCATGCGCAAAACATCGAATTCCTGCTGGACCGTCCGAGCTTTGATCGAGGACTGCGCGAGGACCTGCGCCTGGCGGGCGTTGAGCTCATTGAAGGTCGGGTGCTGAGCGTTCAGACCTCGGCGGAGGGACATCGGGTCGAGATCGAAGGGCGCGAAGCGCGGGTTGCCGATTTTCTGGTGGAGGCGCGCGGACGCCAGGCCCCGGCACTCGGCAAGGGACTGCGCGGGCCGGAGACGGTCAGCCTGCTCAATCGCTGGCAAGGCGCGCCGGGCAACACCGCCAGTGCCGTGGAAAGCCTTGCGGACGGCTGGGCGTGGATGGCGCGGCGGGCGGACGGTCAGTGTTATTGGCAATGGACGGTGGACGTCGCCAGCGCCGAGCTACCGGGCAAGGCGCAGTTGCTCGATTACTGTCGCCAGCAGCGCCAGGGTTCCTCGTTGGCGCGTGAGTTTTTTGGTGCCGAACATGAGGTCGATCTACAGCTGCACGCCCGCAGCAGCACCGCGATTCTGAGCCCGCAGGTGTGCGGCGAAAACTGGATTCGGGTCGGCGATGCGGCGATGGCGGTGGACCCGCTGTCGGGCAATGGCATCTTTCAGTCCTTGTCCTCGGCGTTGCAGGCGCCGACGGTGATCAACACGTTGTTGCGAAAACCTGAGCGGGCGGCGTTGGCCCAGCGCTTTCATCAGCAGCGGGTAGAGCAGTTGTTTTTGCGTTTTGCGCGGATCGGGCGGGATTTTTATGCCGATGAGCAGCGTTGGCTGGATCAACCATTCTGGCAGGCGCGGCGGCAGTGGCCGGATGCCGAGGTGGCGCATGCCGAGGCGGATTTCGCCGCGCTGCGGATCGAGCGGGCGCCGGTGTTGAAGGATGGGTTTGTGGATGAGGCCGAGGTGGTGATTACAGCGGATCAGCCGTTGGGGATCTGGCATGTGCAGGGGGTTGAGTTGGCGCCGTTGGTGCGGCGGTTGCGCACTGAGCCGGCGGAACAAGCTTTAGCCGGGTTGACGATGGAGCAAGGCAGGATGGTTCGCAGTTGGTTGTTGGGGCAGGGGTTCAAGCCCTGATATTTGTAGCGATTGGTCTGGCCTCTTCGCGGGCAAGCCTCGCTCCTACAGGTTTTCGCGCCCTTGTAGGAGCGAGGCTTGCCCGCGAAGGCGGCCTAAAGAACGATAAAGATCAAAGCTTGATCAACACCGACTTCAACTCGGTGTAATGCTCGATCGCCGCATACCCCATCTCCCGCCCGACCCCCGACATCTTGTACCCGCCAAACGGCAGCGCCGGGTCCAGGGCGCTGTGGCAATTGACCCACACCGAGCCCGACTTGATCCGCGGGATCATCCGGTGCACCGCCGCCAGATCATTCGACCAGATGCTCGCGCCAAGCCCGTAGGGACTGTCGTTGGCCATGCGCAACGCGTCGGCTTCATCATCAAATGGAATGGCCACCAGCACCGGCCCGAAGATCTCTTCCTGCACCAGCGAGTGCTTCTGGTCGACATCAACGATCACTGTCGGTTTGACGAAGAATCCCGGCCCGAATTGCTCACCGCCGCAGGCAATCGTCGCACCGCTTTCCCGACCTTTTTCGATGTACCCGTAAACCCGTTCCTGCTGGCGCGCCGAGATCAGCGGCCCCATCTCGACACTCGGGTCCAGCCCGTTGCCGAGCTTCATGGCGTTGGCAATGTCGGCGATGTCCGCCACCACATTGTCGAAATGCTTGCGCTGCACATACAGCCTCGAACCGGCACAGCAGACCTGACCCTGGTTGAAGAAAATCGCACTGGCAGCGCCTGCGGCAGCGGACTTCAGGTCGGCGTCGGCCATGACGATGGTCGGCGATTTGCCACCCAGTTCCAGGGTGACGCGGGTCATGGAATCCATGGCGATCTTGCCGATCTGCTTGCCGACGGCGGTGGAGCCGGTGAAGGTCAGCTTGTCCACCAGCGGGTTGTGGGTCAGCGCCGAACCGGCGGTGATGCCGGTGCCGGTGACCACGTTGAACACGCCTTCGGGGTAACCGGCTTCCAGCACCAGCTCAGCGAGTTTCAAGGCAGTCAGCGGGGTTTCGTCGGCGGGTTTGAGCACCACGGTGCAACCGGTGGCCAGGGCCGGGCCGAGTTTCCAGCAGGCCAGCAGCAGCGGGAAGTTCCAGGCGACGATGGCGCCGACCACGCCCACCGCTTCGCGACGAATGAAACTGTGGAACTGATCGTTTGGCATCAGCGGCAACGACACTTCCACGCTGGAGCCTTCGATCTTGGTCGCCCAACCGGCCATGTAGCGCAGGAAATCGATGGACAGTTGCACGTCCATCACCTGAGCCACCGCCGCGCTCTTGCCGTTGTTCAGGCATTCCAGCTGCGCCAGCAGTTCGGCGTCGCGTTCCATCAGGTCGGCGAGTTTCCACAGCAAATTCTGCCGCTCGCGGGGGCGGGTGCGGGTCCAGGCGGAATCATCGAACGCCTGACGCGCCGCGAGCACCGCACGGTCAACGTCTTCGGGCGTGGCCCGCGGCACCACGCACAGCACTTCGCCGGTGGCCGGGTTGTGCAGTGGCATGGTCTGGCCGTCGGCAGCCTCGACCCAGTCGCCGCCGATAAGCATGCGCGGGGCGCGCTGGATGAACGCCGAGGTGGCGGGAAGCAGGTAGGGGAGCGTCATGGCGAGGCCTCTTGTTGTTCGTGAGAACGAGGCTTTCGCAATGGCTGTGCCAACTGTCCGGAAGGGCCGGATAGCCCTTTGGCGGCGGGCGTGGGATGAAATTTGGGGCCGTCGGGTTCCGCTATCTTGTCGCAAATCGCGACGGCGGCTGAGATTCAAGAGACGGGTTTTTCAGCTCAGGCCAACGATGTGGCCTGAGCTGATTCGGGCACTCCGCGCCTGTTGTCGGAATCAGGCCGTCACGTCGATCTTATTGCGCTCGGCCAGCATCACCGTCTCCGTCTCTCGCGTCATCCGCTCGCCTTTACTCCACAACTGGGAAGAGAAGAAGCCGTTCAGGGTTTCAGCGTTTGGCACCGAGCCTTTCTTCAAGAACAGGGCGCCCAGATCGATGGTGTTGGCGAAGTTTTCCTTGTTCAGGTTGTACCCGCCCACGTAGCTGCCGCCCCATACAGAGTCGGCGGCCACCAGGTCGATGGAGGCGTCGCGGTAACTGCTCGCTGCCGATTTCAGCGAACTGGAAGCATTCAGCAGATTGTTCAGCCGGTTCATATCGGAAGAACTGAGCTGGCCTGAACTGTTGAGGGCTTTGAGGCTTCCATCCGCTTGAATGGTGAAGCCGAATTTTTTGTCGGCGAGATCCGGATAGGCGTGGGCCAACGCTGACTGGAACTCTTCGAAGGAGTATTTCAGCGATTGATGGGCATTTTTGTGCCGCTCGGCAACCTGCGGGAAGTCAGGTGACTGGGATCGGCCGATCCAGGTCTCGATCGATTCCATGGCCGGGCTGGGTGCCGGGGTTTCATCGCCTGGATGGTAAATCGCTGCCGGATTGATGTTGACCGCTGTTTTCTGCAGGTCTTCAGTCAGCGTTTTCGCGGTCAGTGGTTGGCTGGACTGGCTGAGCTGAGCGGCCGATGGCTGGATCAAGGCTGCATTTAAAGAAATTGCCATGTCGTCATTCCCTTAACGTTTGGTGTAGCAGGTTATCGGCGCAAAGCGCGATAACTTGAGCGCCGATGACCACCCGTCGAGACGACGAGCAACCGGGTTGCGCCCTTGAGCCCCCTACTTTTGGGGAATAGAATTTTCAGGCTCGGTGGTGAAATGACGGAGCATTTCCCCTGCTATACATCTGGCGTAAGGGAGGTTGCGATGTTCCTTTCAACCCTGGAAATTCAAAGCATCATCGAACACAGTTTTCTACCCGCCGTCTGCACCTGCAACATGGAAGCGGACCAGTCCATGACGATCCGGGTCTGTGACTGCATGACGGGCAAAGTGGACCTGATCGCCACCCACGTTCCGGTGTGGACACTGGACAGTCCCCATGCCATCGCCACGCTGGTGGCGGACATGCGCCAGGAAATCGAGGCGCACAAGAGCATTCATCCCACCTATTCCATCTGAACCGGCGACAAGCCGCACCGTTGAAGGCCGGTGCGGCTCGCGTCAGGCAATCAGGCTGCTATTTTCCGGGAAATCTCGTCGAACGTGTTGCTATCAACGGCGGCCAGCAGCTTTTTGTCGTCTTTCAGCGTTGCCAGAAAGGTCACTTCGGTTTCTTTTCCGGCCAGCATGAAACCGGCAATCGCGCCGATGGGCCCCAGCAGCATGGCGCCGGCGACGCCAAAGCCGATGGCGTCCTTGATGTTGTTGATCGACTCTTCGTTGGCGACTTCCACGCTTTTGAACGAGGAGAGTGGCAGGGTGATGCCGGGCCATGGGTGAAGCGACGTTCTCAAGGTGAAAACGCCGTCTCTGTACTCTCCGTCACCCTGCAGAAAGTCCCCCGCCAGGACAGTGATGTTTGCCATTTCGTTATCCCCTGAACGGCAATTGGTGAACAACCATTTCGCCCCCGCACGGGACTGTCGTCAATCGCCGGGCGATGAGCTGTCCCGGTTAAGGCATCTATGCTTGTCTCAGACTGCAACAACTGTCGCGATATTAGACGCACGCGCTCTCGATCAAGCATGGCCAATCGCATTCAACTTCACGCAAACGCTTGATAAAAAAGGTAATCGGCAAGCTGGCACGCTCCGTGTATTGCTCATCGCAGACGTTTCTCTTGCCTCCGTCTGCGGTGCGCCGCCGGCGGCAGAAACCATAAAAACGATAAGCCACAAAAATAAGAAAGCACCGTGCGAGGTTCGACGTTGATGAAGAGAAAACTCCGATCAGGCCTGAGCGTCAGTCTGCTGGCCGTGGCCGCGTGTGTGGCGCTGCATTCGCCTGACAGCCTGGCAGCCCGCGACGCCCAGACCATCCTCAAGGAAACCTGTCAGGGCTGTCACACCCCTGAAGCCGAAAACACCCTGAGCCGCATCAGCCACCAGCGCAAGACCCCGGAAGGCTGGCTGATGAGCATCGCCCGGATGCAGACCATGCATGGTTTGCAGATCAGCGATGACGACCGCCGTACGCTGGTCAAATACCTGGCCGACACCCAGGGTCTGGCGCCGAGCGAGACGGACGGCGTGCGTTACGCGCTGGAGCGTCGACTCAATACCGTCGAGAAGTTCGACGACCAGACCAGCCAGATGTGCGGTCGCTGCCACTCCGGTGCGCGGGTCGCCTTGCAACGGCGTCCGGCCCAGGAATGGGAGCGCCTGGTGAGTTTCCACCTCGGTCAATGGCCGTCCCTCGAATACCAGGCGTTGGCCCGCGACCGCGACTGGTTCGACATTGCCCGCAAAGACATGGTGCCGCTGTTGGCCAAGCGTTATCCGCTGGACAACCCGGCCTGGAAAAAATGGCTGAGCGCAGCACCCAAAGCCGAAGCGTTTGCCGGTGACTGGAGCTTCAGCGGCCACTTGCCGGGCAAAGGTGAACTGGCCGGGGTGATGAGCGTGACCGCCGCTGGCGACGACACCTTCAAGGTCAGCGTCAAAGGCCAATACGCCGACGGCACGCCGTTCAATGGCGACGGCAGTGCGATTCTCTACACCGGCTACGAATGGCGCGGCAACGTGACCATCGACGGCGTGACCATGCGCCAGGTGTTCGCCGCCCAAGGCAATGCGATGCAAGGCCGGATGTTCGAGGCCGAGCACGATGAACGGGGTCTGGACTTCGTCGCGGCCAAGCAGGGCAGCAGTCGTTTGCTCGCGGTGCAGCCGGGTTACCTCAAGGCCGGCAGCGAGTCTGAAGTGACCCTGGTCGGCAGCGGTCTCAGCGGTAAGCCGAACTTCGGCAAAGGCGTGGAAGTGGTCGAAGTGCTGGAGCAAAGTCCGCAGCGTATGCGCGTCAAGCTCAAGGCAGCCGCCAATGCCCAACCGGGGCTGCGCAACGTCACCGTCGGCACGCTGAAAGGCCCGACCCTGTCGGTCTACAGCAAAATCGCCGAAGTCAAAGTCGTGCCCGAGTTCTCGGTGGCGCGGATCGGCGAGGGCGGTGGTTCGACGCCGAAAGTCCAGGGCCGTTTTGACGCCGAAGCCTGGGGCAAGGGCGCTGACGGCAAACCGTATCGCATCGGCGTGTTCCCGGCGCAATGGAAAGTCGAAGCCTTCGACGACCGCGCCAAGGAAGATGAAGACGTCAAGTTCGCCGGCACCATGCAGGCTGACAGCGGCGTGTTCACACCGGGCGATGCCGGGCCGAACCCGCAACGCAAAATGTCCACCAACAATGCCGGCAACCTCAAGGTGATCGCCGCCGTCGACGACGCAGGGAAATCCCTGACCGGCGAGGGCCACATGATCGTCACCGTGCAACGCTGGAACAATCCACCCATTCCATGAGTTGGCTGACCGTTAACCGTTTCAGACACTTTTTGGAATGACCGCAGGCCTCGTAAAAGAGGTCTGCACAGGAGGTTGCAATGGGCGCTATTTTGAATCTGGTCGAGCGGAATCTGCACGAAGTGCACGTCGATGCCGACCGCATGCTGTTCCACATTCCCAGCAGTTCGCTGTTCGCCAGCGATGAGCTGACGGGCACCATCATCGACACCTTGCGCGGTCCAGGCTGTTCGTCGGACGACCTGATCCAGCGCCTGGCCGCACGTTTCAACGGCGAAGAAATCACCGAGACCCTGCGCGAGCTGATCTCGCTGGAACTGGTCAGCGACGGTTCGCCGCTGACCCCGGACATCGGCACCAAACGGGTCGAGCGCACCGCGATCAATACCGTGGTGCTCAACGTCAACACCGGCTGCAACCTGAGCTGCACCTACTGCTACAAGGAAGACCTCGACAAGCCGTCGGCGGGCAAGAAAATGGACGTTGAAACGGCGATTGCGTCAGTGGAAATGCTGCTGCGCGAATCCCCGGATGAAGAGCGTTTCACCGTGGTGTTCTTCGGCGGCGAACCGTTGAGCAATCGCAAGCTGATCGAGTACATGGTCGATTACTGTGAGAAGCGTTTTCGCGAAGCCGGCAAGTTCGTCGAGTTCGTGATGACCACCAACGCCACGCTGCTCACCGAAGAAACCGTGGACTACCTCAACGCCCACCGTTTCGGGCTCTCCGTCAGTATCGACGGGCCGAAAACCGTGCACGACCGCAACCGCATCACCGTGGGCGGGCAGGGCACGTACGACGTGGTGCGGCGCAAGGCCGAGATGCTGCTGTCGCGGTACAACAGCCGTCCGGTTGGCGCGCGAGTGACGTTGACCACCGGCGTTACCGACGTCGAAACCATCTGGGATCACTTGTTCAACGAGCTGGGGTTTGCCGAAGTCGGCTTTGCTCCGGTGACTTCCGGCGACATCAGCAGCTTCAACCTCACCAGTGATGAACTGGTGCAGGTGTTCGCCAACATGAAGGCGCTCGGTCGGCGTTATCTGGAAGCGGCGCTGGAGCACCGCAACATCGGCTTCTCCAACCTTCACCAGTTGATCACCGACATCCACGAAGGCCACAAAAAAGCCCTGCCGTGCGGCGCGGGCCTGAAGATGCTGGCGGTGGATCACAAGGGCGAACTGAACCTGTGCCACCGTTTCACCGGCTCGTCGTTGCCGACCTTCGGCAACGTGCACAGCGGGGTGAAACAGGTGGAGTTGAACGACTTCCTGTCCCAGCGTCTCGACCGTACCAACACCGGCTGCGAAGACTGCCAGATCCGCAACCTCTGCTCCGGCGGCTGCTACCACGAGAGTTACGCCCGTTACGGCGACCCGACCCACCCGACCTATCACTACTGCGAACTGATGCGTGACTGGGTCGACTTCGGCATCGAGGTCTACACCCGGATCATGGCCAACAACCCTGCGTTTATCAGCAGCTACATCACTCCGCGCAAGGCTCACTGATATGAAACATCTCAAGGCAATCAATAACAAAGCGTTGAAACTCGATGAAGCCGCGGCCGAGAACCGCATCGAAGAAGTGGTGGCGATGAGCTCTGTGGCGGGCTGCGCCTCGACCACCGACCCAGGCTGGGAAATCGATGCGTTTGGCGGTGTGTCGTCGCTGTGCCAGCCGATGGAAGCCGACCTTTATGGCTGCTCCGACCCTTGCTGGTGGCCGGCCCAGGTGCCGGACATGATGAGCACCTACCCGGACTGGAACAAGGATGCCCAGGCGTCCAACGACAACTGGCGCAACCTTGGCACTGTCTTCCCTAAAGACAAGTGATCGGACAGACAAGAAGGATTCCAGCATGCCTAGCATCAAAGCCTGCGGCCTGGCCGCGTTTGCCGTCCTGAGCACCTGTTCGCTCACTGTTCTGGCCGATGAAAACACTGCTCTGCAAGACGGTCACGAGTACATGTTGACCACCAATTACCCGAACAACCTGCACGTGATCGACCTGGCCACGGATACGCTGTTCAAGACCTGCAAGATGCCCGACGCCTTTGGTCCGGGCACTGTTCAGCTGTCGCCGGACCGCAAGACCGCCTACGTGCTGAACAATCACTACGCGGATGTCTACGGCGTCGAGCTGGACAGCTGCAAACAGGTGTTCCACGCCAGCATCACCCAAAAGCCGGGGGAGAAAGCGAAGTCGATGTTCGCCTTCACCCTCAGTCATGACGGCAAGGAGCTGTTCACCGTTGCCAACCCGACGTTGATGCTCAATGACCGCTACGAAGTTCAGCAGCCGCGACTGGATGTCTACGCCACCGACGCCGGCATGGATGCCAAACCCGTGCGCAGTTTTCCGGCGCCACGGCAGCTGACCATCATGCAGAGTGGCGACGACGGTACGCTTTATGTCGCCGGGGCGGACGTCTACAAGGTCGATGTGAAAACCGGCAAGTTCGACGTGTTGATCCCCAGTCGTCACTGGAAACGGACGAACTACAGCGCGCCGGACGTGCTTTATGTGTGGAACCAGCAGACCTATCGCCATGACTTCTCGCTGCTCTACACCGCGGCAAAGTTCAAGGACAAGAAGCAGGATCCGTTGACCGCCGAGTACCTGTACGGGCTGTTCAGCATCGACCTGAAAACCGGCAAGACCGAAACCACCGACTTCGGCCCGCTGACGGAAATCTACTTCAGCGGCATGCGCTCGCCGAAGGACCCGAACCTGATGTTCGGCGTGCTCAATCGCCTGGCGAAGTACGACATCAAGGAAAAGAAAATGCTCCAGGCGGCGACGCTGGATCATTCCTACTACTGCATTTCCTTCAACAAGGACGGCAGCAAGATCTACCTGGCGGGGACGTTTAACGATGTGGCGATTTTTGATGCCGACAGCCTGAAACAGGTGGGCAGCATCAAGTTGCCGGGTGGGGATATGGCGATTACCACGGCGCAGATATTTGTCCGGTAGTTGCGGCGTCTGAAAGGACGCCTTCGCGGGCAAGCCTCGCTCCTACGGGTTTCGGTGATTCCTTGTAGGAGCGAGGCTTGCCCGCGAAGAGGCCATGGAAAACGCTAGAGAACTTACTGCCCCGGCACCGGGCAACTCAAATCCCCCTCCTGGCACTTCAAGTAAGTTTTGAAAGCCTCCACCCGAGCCTTGGTCAGGTCGGTGATGCAATTGCTGTAAATCAACGGATAAACACTCCCGCCCTCAACCCCGGACGCCGAAAATTTGCACTCGGCATCCCGGAACCCGATCCACGCCCGTTGCGCGCCAATCAACTGCTTCTTGCTCTCGGGGCTGGCCTTCAAGCGCGCGGTGATCTGCTGGTAAAGCGCATTCAACTCCTTGTCCGCCGCCTTGTTCTGCTGCGCCGCGCATTGATTCATCGTGGCCTGGTCGGTGGCGTTGTCGCAATCGACGGCATGGGCAACGGTGGTGAACAGCAACGGCGTCAGCGCCAGGAGCACGCGTGGGTTCATGGGAAACTCGCTGTGACAGGAAAAGAAGAGGTGCAGTGTAGCGAAGCCTCATTCACTTGCTGTGTCAGCGGCTGAAGCCTTGAGCAATTGATCCGCGCAAGCCTCGATGTCTTCGCGTAGGTACAACTTCGCCAGCCAACGTTCGGGAATGGCCTGGACACCGTAGAAAGCGCCGGCCAACTGACCGACGATAGCGGCGGTGGTATCGGCGTCATCGCCCAGGTTGGCGGCCGTCAGGATGGCGGCTTCGAAGCTGTCGGTGCGATGAAAACACCACAGCGCGGCTTCGAGGGAGGCCACGCAATAACCGCTGCCACGGATAGCGCTTTCGGGTTTGTCGAAGTAATCGCCGCGGGCGATGGCGGCGACCTTTGGCTCCAGGAAGGTCGTGGCCGGCAAGCGGAGTAAATCCGCTTTGGCCGCGCCCTGTAACGCGTTACTTGTCAGCTCGGCGAACAACTGGCAGCACTCAACGGCTTCAGGCACGGCGTGTGTCGTACGGGAACTGTGAGCGGAGAACTCGCTGATCCGGTTACGGTCGGGAAAATAGTACAAAACCACCGGCACCAGCCGCATCAACGAACCGTTCCCTGCCGTATAGGGATCGGTTGAGCCCGCGAAGGGTTCGCCGGTTTGCTGATACCGGGCCAAAGCCTCGCTCACCGTCATGCCGATGTCGAAGCATTCCCCGGTCGAACTCATGTAACCCTGTTGCCACCAATTGAGGTAGCGCCCCATCTGGTCGGCGGCATCGAAGCCGTTTTTGCTCAGCAGGCTTTCGGCCAGGCACAACGCCATTGAGGTGTCATCGGTCCATTGCCCGGGTTTCAGGTTGAAAGGGCCGCCGCCCACCATGTCGGTCAGGGGGCTGAACGAGCCGCGTGGCTGAAACTCGACCGTGGTGCCGACGGCATCACCGCAGGCCAGGCCCAGCAGGGCGCCGCGATAACGTTCCGTGAGTGAGGGCTGCATGAGTCTTCCTTGTCCGGTCAATGTCGTCCCTGCAAACGGTAGCAGCTCCCGCCCGATGACTCTTGTTCTCCGCGCCGAACTTTGGCCCGGATGTGCGGCCGAATATTTCAGGCAGGTTGATTGAGAGGCCCGATTGGTACAACTTTAGGGTTGGACTTGTGGTCACACAGGCCTACTGTTCAGTACAGGAGGTGACTTATGAACCCAGCATCAGATCGCATCGAAAGGAAGATCCTGCTTAAAGCCCCGCGCTCGCAGGTCTGGCGTGTGCTGGCCCATGCCGAAGCGTTCGGGCAATGGTTTGGCGTGGCATTGGAAGGCAAGCGTTTTGTCGCCGGTGAGTGGACTCAGGGGCAGGTCACGTACCCCGGTTATGAGCACGTTTTGTGGAATGTGCTGGTGGAGCGGGTCGAGCCGGAGCGAGTGTTTTCGTTTCGCTGGCACCCCTACGCGGTGCGCGCGGATGTCGACTATTCCCAGGAACCCACCACGCTGGTGAAGTTCGAACTGGAGGACCACCCTGAAGGTACGTTGCTCAAGGTGTCCGAGTCCGGTTTCGATCACATCCCCCAGACACGCCGCGAAAAGGCTTTCCGCATGGACAGCAGGGGCTGGGAGGAACAGATGAACAACATTGAACAGTTTTTGGCTGAAACCGCCAAAGCCCGGGTGAGACAGGAAGAATGATCACCATGGCGCAGACCCTACCCGTCGTAGCTCCGCTGCAGGCCGCGAAACTCGCGGCTTGAGCGCTCGATACCTGAGGCGTCTAAGGGTTTTCGGAAGGGCTGGTATAGCGAATGTCTTACACGCGATGGTAGCTATGTCGTCTATTGCATATTGGATCCGATGCGTAATCTAGCCACATCAACTGAAGCACAGGAAGCGCTTCAGGATCACGGATGATCGACCATCAGCAAGGATTCGCTACCGACAGGGAGTCGACAATGGTCTTGGGAAAAACCCGCCTCTGGCGGGTTTTTTTTCGCCCGTAGAAAAGTGATTCAGCCATTACGGACATCTACTGTAGGAGCCGGCTTGCTGGCGATGGCGTGCGTTCAGGCGATAAATCTGTTGACTGACCCACCGCCATCGCCAGCAAGCCGGCTCCTACAATTCATCCCCGTCGTACACAGAGTATGAGCGAACCTGAACCCACATTGATTACCTACAAGCCGAGATTTGCTGCGGCCCGTTCAGTGATCAGCGTCCGCTGCTGCAACGATGGCGCCGTACGCCGATGAGCCTCTGCCAAAACACTCTGAGGCGCTGATTCCGGGCTGCCAGATTCGAACGGCGGTGCCGGCGCGTACTCCAGCTGCAATTGCACCAATTGCGCCGTGTCCTTATCGAACAATTCAGCCGCCAGGGTCAGGGCAAAGTCGATCCCGGCGGTGATCCCGCCACCAGTCAGCAGATTGCCATCGCGCACCACCCGATCCTTCACCGGGATTGCACCCAACGGTCCAAGCAACTCGTGATACGCCCAGTGAGTCGTGGCGCGCTTACCCTTGAGCAAACCTGCCGCGCCGAGTACCAGCGCGCCGGTGCACACCGAAGTGACATACCGCGCATTGGCCGCCTGCGCCTTGATGAACGCCAACGTCTGCTCATCCTCCATCAATGGCCCGACACCGCTGCCGCCGGGTACGCAGATCACATCCAGCGCCGGGCAATCATCGAAAGTGGTGGTGGGCTTGAGCACCAGGCCGGTGCTCGCGGTGACCGGCATCAGGTCTTTCCAGATCAAATGCACCTTCACGTCCGGCAGCGAGGCGAGCACGTCGTAAGGGCCGGTCAGGTCCAGTTGCTGAACCTGCGGGAACAACAGAAAACCGATCTGCAACGTCATGGTGTTTTTCTCGTGAAGTGGGTGGACGGCTTCACTGTAGGCTCGTAGGATTTGGCGTATACGCCAATTACCCCACGAATTACGCCAAGTATGCCCAAGTCTATTCATGTGCTCGCCTTCACCAACGTGCAACTGCTCGACGTCACCGGGCCGCTGCAGGTGTTCGCCTCGGCCAATGACATTGCCCGCCAGAAAGGCTTGCCGCCGCCTTACGCGCCGACGGTGATTGCCAGCGGCGGCGGGGCGGTGACGTCGTCGGCGGGCTTGGCGCTGGTGGCCGAACCGTTGCCCGGGCAGGGCAGCGACACCCTGATCATTGCCGGCGGCTGGGGCGTTTATGCGGCGGCGGAGGATGAGGCGCTGGTGGCCTGGGTGCGTGAACATGCGGCGGGGTGTCGGCGGGTGTCATCGGTGTGTACCGGGGCGTTTTTGCTGGCGGCCAGCGGTTGGCTCGATGGCCGGCGGGTGGTCACTCACTGGACCCGTTGCGAACAGCTGGCGCAAAAACACCCGCGCTTGCGTGTCGAACCCAATCCAATCTTTATCAATGACGGCCCGGTCTGGACCTCGGCCGGCGTCACTGCCGGCATCGACCTCGCGCTGGCCATGGTCGAAGAGGACCTCGGTCGCACCATGGCGCTGGAAGTGGCGCAGCAGTTGGTGGTGTTTTTGAAGCGTCCGGGCGGTCAATCACAATTCAGCGTGACCCTGTCGTTGCAAAAGGAAGGCAACCGCTTCGACGATCTTCACGCCTGGATCAGCGAAAACCTCACCATGGACCTGGGCGTTCCGACCCTCGCCTTGCAGGCTGGCATGAGTGAACGCAGCTTCGTCCGTCACTACCGCGCCGACACCGGCCAGACACCCGCGCGGGCCATCGAACTGATTCGGGTCGAGACGGCGCGGCGGTTACTCAGCGATACCGGCGTGCCGATCAAACGGGTCGCGGTGCAGTGCGGGTTTGGCAGCGAAGAGACGTTGCGGCGCAGCTTCCTGCGGGCGATGGGCGTGACGCCGCAAGCGTATCGGGAGCGGTTTTCAGTGAGTTCCGAGGCAGATCAGACTTCCGTTTCCATGACCTGATTGAAGTACTTCGCCCGATCCGGCGTAAACGTCACCACCATCCCGGTTCGCGAGCAGGTCAATGCCCGCTCTTCAGCCAGGTCCACGTCCAGGTCTTCCCCGCGCAAACCTTGCCACTGGGCGAGGTATTTGAGGGATCCGTACTTTTCGAGTTTCTTCAGGCTGCGGCTGACGCCCCCTTTCCAGCCCAGCACCGGTAGCTCGCCGGCCAGGCATTGTTGGGCCATTTCGGGAAAACGGGCGGCGCGTTGGCGGCCGATTTCCCAGCATTTGATCAGGCCTTTGTCGGGGCCTTCCCACAGTTCATCGCGGTTCAGGCCGGATCGGAGTGGGGTGTCGATGCTGCGGTAGATGCGCTGGCTCATTCAGGTTCCTTGAATTCGGGTTTTGTTGGACAGCTCCGCTGTACCCGTTGAGGAGGGATGTTAGGTGGGGATGTAATGATCGGCAACAAACGATTTTTCGGGGGCGGTGCGGTTTTGTTTAGTGCTTGTAGGTGTGTGGGCCACAGAGCCTTAGTGTTTTAGCAGGCGGACCGAGTTAACGTTCATCGCCAGCAAGCCGGCTCCTACAGTGGACCGAGTCCTTCCAGAAGAAACGCGATCAACTGTAGGAGCCGGCTTGCTGGCGATAGGGCCTTCACATTCAACCAACATTTCGCCGCTTCCACCTTAAGCGGCCATATGGCAACTTGCAGGCCCTTGTCGAGAGCCGAGCCATGGCCAACCCCTACCGCGAACTGTTCAAAGCCCCGGGCAGCCGAGCCTTTGTGCTGGCCGGGATGATCGCGCGCATGCCGATTTCCATGACCGGCATCGGCCTGATCACCATGCTCTCGCAGCTGCAAGGCGGCTACGGACTGGCCGGTGCGGTGGCGGCGACGTTTGCCTTGGCCACGGCGTTTTGCGCGCCGCAGGTTTCGCGGCTGGTGGACCGGTTCGGACAGCGTCGCATCTTGCCGGTGTCGGCACTGATCGGTGGCGGCGCGCTGTTGCTGGTGTTGTTGTGCACGCGTTTGCAGGCGCCGCAATGGACGCTGTTTGTGTTTGCCGCGCTGGCCGGTTGCATGCCGAGCATGTCGGCGATGGTGCGGGCGCGCTGGACCGAGGTCTATCGCGGCCAGCCGCAACTGCAAACCGCGTACGCCCTGGAGTCGGTGCTCGACGAAGTCTGTTTTATTGTCGGGCCGCCGCTGTCGGTAGGCTTGTGCGTGGTGGTGTTCCCCGAAGCAGGGCCGTTGGCGGCACTGCTGATGCTGGCGATTGGCGTCACGGCGTTCGTCCTGCAACGGGACACCGAACCGGCGATACATCCCCATGAAGAACACCATCAGAGCTCGATCATTCGTTCCAGCGAAATTCAGTTGCTGATGCTGTTGATGGTCGCCATGGGCACCATTGTCGGCGTGGTGGATGTGGTCAGCGTGGCCTTCGCCCAGCATCAAGGGCAACCGGCGGCGGCGAGCATTGTGTTGTCGGTGTATGCCATCGGTTCATGCCTGGCCGGTTTGGCGTTCGGCGCGTTGCGCTCGAAAGTGCCGCTGCCGCGACTGTTTCTGTACGGCGGGGTGGCGACGGCGGTGACCACGTTGCCGTTGCTGCTGGCGACCAATATTGTCGGGTTGGCGCTGGCGGTGTTCGTCGCGGGTCTGTCTTTTGCGCCGACGCTAATTGTCGCCATGGCATTGGTGGAACGCATCGTGCCGCCGGCCAAACTCACCGAAGGCCTGACCTGGCTGGTGACGGGGATGAGCATCGGCGTGGCGATTGGCGCGGCCAGTTCGGGTTGGCTGGTGGATGCGTTTGGCGCGCGCAGCGGGTTTTGGGTGGCGATTGCGGCGGGGGCGGTGGTGCTTGGTTCCGCGGTCCCAACCTATCGCCACCTTAGGTAAGTATTCATTCAGTGACTTCTCGCTGTCTTCTTCGCGGGCAAGCCTCGCTCCTACAGGATTTGCGTCGTGCGCAGAAAGCGTGAACTGCGCAAATCCTGTAGGAGCGAGGCTTGCCCGCGAAGGCGTCATCACCGTCGACTAATTCCCGGCGGACCTCATCCGTTCTCCTTACAGACAACTTTTCGAGGTAAGCCCGGTGACCCAGCTGACATTGCTGTGCCTGCCCTATTCAGGCGCGAGCGCCATGGTTTACAGCCGCTGGCGGCGCAAACTGCCGGAGTGGCTCAAGCTGCAGCCGGTGGAGCTGCCGGGCCGTGGCGCGCGGTTCGGCGAACCGTTGCACACCGACATGCGGCGCCTGGCGCTGCAACTCGCCCAGGAACAGAAAGCCACGCTCAAGGCGCCGTACGCCCTGTTCGGCCACAGTCTCGGCGCGTTGCTGGCCTGTGAAATGGCCCATGCCTTGCGCTCGCTGGGTTGCCCGGAGCCGGTGGCGCTGTTCGCCTCGGGCACCGCTGCACCGACGATGCGGGCTGATTACGATCAGGGTTTCGCCGATCCGAAAACCGATGCCGAGCTGATCGAGCAACTGCGTACCCTCAATGGCACCAGCGAAGAAGTGCTGGCCAATGAAGAGCTGATGAGCCTGACACTGCCGATCCTGCGCGCGGACTTCCTGCTGTGCGGCCGTTTCGAGCCGATCCAGCGTCCGTTGCTGAAATGCCCGGTGCACGTGCTCGGCGGCAAAGAGGATCGCGCAACCACCGAACAGCTGATCGGCTGGAGCAAGGAAACCCACGGCAGTTTTTCCGTGGACATGCTGGCCGGCGGTCACTTCTTCATCCATGAGCACGAAGCCAAGGTGCTGCGCGTGATCAAGGACCAGCTCGACGTCCACCATCGCCGGCACGCCATGGCCGCGACTGCCTGACACGGTCAAATGTGGGAGCGGGCTTGCTCGCGAAAGCGGTTCATCATTCAACATTGATGTTGGCTGACCCAACGCTTTCGCGAGCAAGCCCGCTCCCACATTGTTTTGTGGCGCTTCACATCCGGCGATATACCTCCCTCCTGACACTTATTCTCATTCGCTAATTTTTCCGGTCTGCATTCGTTTTATAGGGACGACGTGCCTTTGTGCTTCCCGCCACTGATCCGGATGCTTAGAAATGAATGCTGATGACTCCTTGAAACTTGCTCGCCGGTTTATCGGGTTGCCCCTGGAAAAGCGCCAGATGTTCCTTGCGGCCTTGCAAAAGGAAGGCATTGATTTCGCCCGGTTCCCCATTCCTGCCGGCGTCGAGGCCGAGGATCGCCAGGCGCTGTCGTATGCCCAGCAGCGCATGTGGTTTCTGTGGCAACTGGACGCGCAAAGTGGCGCCTACAACCTGCCGGGCGCGGTGCGTTTGACCGGAGCGTTGAACCTGTCGGCGCTGGAACAAGCCTTCGTCAGCCTCGTGGAACGTCACGAAACCCTGCGCACGGTGTTCCAGCGCCAGGCCGACGACACCTTGCTGCAAGTGCCGGCCAGCGCGCCGCTGATCATCAAGCACGTGGACTTCAGCGCCTTGCCGGAAACGGAGCGCGAACGTGCCGTCGCCCAATCGGCCGAACAGCAATCGGTACTGCCCTTCGATTTGTCCATCGGCCCGCTGCTGCGGGTGACCTTGCTCAAACTCGCCGAGCAGGAACACGTCCTGCTGCTGACCCTGCACCACATCGTCTCCGACGGCTGGTCGATGAACGTGCTGATCGACGAGTTCATCCGCTGCTACGACGCCTTCGAGGCCGGTGCACAACCGCAACTCGCGCCGCTGCCGATCCAGTACAGCGACTACGCCTTGTGGCAACGCCGCTGGCTGGAGGCGGGCGAGCAAGCGCGCCAACTCGATTACTGGCAAGCGCAACTCGGCGATGAGCACCCGGTGCTGGAGTTGCCCACCGACCACTCGCGCCCGGCGATGCCGAGCTATCGCGGCACGCGCTACGAATTCGCCGTCGACACGCAACTGGCCGAGCAACTGCGCGCCACCGCGCAGAAACACAACATCACCCTGTTCATGCTGTTGCTCGGGGCGTTCAACGCATTGTTGCATCGCTACACCGGACAGACCGATATCCGTGTCGGCGTGCCGATTGCCAACCGCAACCGAGCGGAAATCGAAGGCCTGATCGGCTTCTTCGTCAACACCCAAGTGCTGCGCACCCGGCTCGATGGCCACACCCGCGTTGACGATCTGCTGCGCGCCATCAAGGAGACCGCGCTCGGTGCCCAGGCCCATCAGGATTTGCCGTTCGAGCGTCTGGTCGAAGCGCTGAAACTGGAACGCAGCCTCAGCCACACGCCGCTGTTTCAGGTGATGTACAACCACCAGCCGCAGGTCGCGGACATGTCCAGCATCAGCACCGCGTCCGGCCTGGTGCTGGGCGCGATCGAGTGGGAAGGGCGCACCACGCAGTTCGACCTGATCCTCGACACCTATGAAAAGAGCGGCAAGCTGCACGCCGCGCTGACCTACGCCAGCGACCTGTTCGACGCACCGACCATCACGCGCATGGCGCAGCACTGGACGCGGTTGTTGCAGGCAATGGTGATCGACACACATCAGCGGGTCGGCGAGCTGCCGATGCTGGCGGCGGATGAACAACAGGTGCTGGTGCATGACTGGAACCGCACCGCCGAAACCTATCCCGTCGAGCAATGCATTCATGAACTGATCCACGCCCAGGCCCTGCGCACACCCGAGGCTCCGGCGCTGGTGTTTGGCGACCGTCAGCTGACTTATGCACAGCTCGATGCGCGCACCAGTCAATTGGCGCATTACCTGCGCGAGCAGGGTGTCGGTCCCGATGTGCTGGTGGGGATTGCCGTTGAGCGTTCGCTGGAAATGGTCATTGGCCTATTGGCGATTCTCAAGGCCGGCGGTGCTTACGTGCCGCTCGATCCGGAATACCCGGCGGAACGCCTGGCCTACATGATCGAAGACAGTGCAATTGGCGTGTTGCTGACCCAAAGCTCCTTGGTTGACTCGTTGCCGACCGAGGGCATCAAGCTCATCGCACTGGATCAGGACGAGGACTGGCTGGCCGGTTACAGCGAAAATTGCCCGCAGGTGTCGGTGAATCCGCTGAACCTGGCCTATGTGATTTACACCTCCGGTTCCACCGGCAGACCCAAGGGCGCCGGCAACAGCCATGCGGCGCTGGTCAACCGTTTGTGCTGGATGCAACAGGCGTACGGGCTGGACGGCAGCGACTCGGTGTTGCAGAAAACCCCGTTCAGTTTTGATGTGTCGGTCTGGGAGTTCTTCTGGCCGTTGATGACCGGTGCCCGTCTGGTGGTGGCACCGCCGGGAGCGCATCGCGAGCCGGCGCGGTTGATCGGCCTCATCGGCGAGTTCGGCATCAGCACCTTGCACTTCGTGCCGTCGATGCTTCAGGCGTTTATCCACGAACCGGGCGTAGAAGCCTGCACCAGCCTCAAACGCATCGCGTGCAGCGGTGAAGCCCTGCCGCTGGATGCCCAGCTTCAGGTGTTCGCCAAACTGCCGGGCGCCGGATTGTTCAATCTGTACGGGCCGACCGAAGCGGCCATCGACGTGACCCACTGGACGTGCGTTGACGAGGGGGCCGACAGCGTGCCCATCGGCCGGCCGATTGCCAACCTGCGCACCCACGTTCTGGACGCGCAGTTGCTGCCGGTGCCGGCAGGCGTGGCGGGGGAGTTGTACCTGGGCGGCGCCGGCCTGGCGCGCAGTTATCACCGGCGTCCGGGGCTGACGGCCGAGCGGTTTGTGCCGTGCCCGTTCCATGACGGCGCACGCCTGTACCGCACCGGCGACCGCGTGCGCCAGCGTGCCGACGGGGTGATCGAGTACCTCGGCCGCCTCGACCATCAAGTGAAACTGCGCGGCCTGCGTATCGAACTGGGGGAAATCGAAACCCGCCTGATGCAGCATCCGCTGGTGCGCGAGGCGGTGGTCCTGGTGCAGGGCGGCAAACATCTGGTGGCGTACCTGGTGCTGGAAAACGCCGAGGCGCAGTGGCCGGAAACCCTCAAGGGCTGGCTGCTCAATAGCCTGCCGGAATACATGGTGCCCACTTACCTGATGCCGCTCGATGCCTTGCCGGTGACCGCCAACGGCAAACTGGACCGCAAGGCCCTGCCGCAACCGGACGCGGCGCCGCAACAGGCGTTCGTCGCGCCGCAAGATGCGATGCAGATGGCATTGGCGCAGATCTGGCAGGACGTCCTGGGCCTGGAACGTGTGGGCCTCGAAGACAACTTCTTCGAACTGGGCGGTGACTCGATCATCTCCATTCAAGTGGTCAGCCGCGCCCGTCAGGCCGGCATCCGTCTCAGCCCGCGCGACCTGTTTCAGTACCAGACCGTGCGCAGCCTGGCGCTGGTGGCGGCATTCGACAGCCGCAGTGCCATCGACCAAGGACCGGTCAGCGGCGAAGTGCTGCTGACCCCGGCGCAACACTACTTCTTCGAACAGGCCATCGCGCAACCGCAACACTGGAACCAGTCCTTGCTGTTGACGCCGCGCGAGGCGCTGAACCCGCAAGCACTGGAAGCCGCGCTGGTTGCGCTGATTAACCATCACGATGCCTTGCGCCTGCGGTTTGCCGCGAGCGTCGATGGCTGGCAGCAGTCTCATGGACCACAGGTCGAAACGACCGGATTGTGGCAGCGGCACGCGGCGTCGACCGAGGCGTTGACGGCCCTGTGCGACGAAGCACAACGCAGCCTCGATCTGGCCGATGGGCCGTTAATGCGCGCGCTGCTGGTCAGCCTCGACGATGGCACGCAACGCCTGCTGCTGGCGGTCCACCATCTGGCGGTGGACGGCGTGTCCTGGCGGGTGCTGCTCGAAGACCTCCAGCAGGCCTATGCGCAATTGGCGGGTGGCAGCGCCGCGACGTTGCCGGACAAAACCAGCGCTTATCAACACTGGGCCAGACACCTGCAAGCGCATGCCCACACGCTGTATCAACAACTGCCTTACTGGCAGGCACAACACACCGATGCCTGCGACCTGCCGTGTGAAAATCCGCTGGGCAGCTTGCAGCATCGCTATGGCCAAAAAATCGAATCGAAGCTCGACGCCGGGTTGACGCGGCAGTTGTTGCAAACGGCGCCGGCGGCCTATCGCACTCAGGTCAACGACCTGCTGCTGACCGCGCTGGCGCGGGTGATCTGCCGTTGGACCGGGCACAACTCGACGCTGATCCAGCTCGAAGGCCATGGCCGTGAAGACCTGTTCGACGACCTCGACCTGACGCGCACCGTGGGCTGGTTCACCAGCCTGTTCCCGGTGCGCCTGCAACCTCACGCGCAAACGGCAAACACGATCAAGGCGATCAAGGAACAACTGCGCGCCATCCCCGACAAAGGCCTGGGATATGGCCTGCTGCGTTACCTCGGCGAACCGGCCCAGCGTGAAGCGTTGCAAGGGTTACCGGCGCCACGGATCACCTTCAACTACCTCGGCCAGTTCGACCGCCAGTTCGATGAAGACGCACTGTTTGTACCCGCAGCGGAAAGCGGCGGTCAGGCCCAGGGTGACGATGCGCCGTTGGCCAACTGGCTGACGCTGGAAAGCCAGGTCTATGGCGGTCAACTCTCGCTGCAATGGGGCTTCAGTCGCGACATGTTCGCCGACAGCACCGTTCAAAAACTGGCCGACGCCTACACCGAAGAACTCACCGCACTGATCGAACACTGCTGCGCCACGCCAGCGGGGCAGGTCACGCCGTCAGACTTCCCGTTGGCACGGATCAATCAGGCGCAGCTGGACGCCTTGCCCGTTGCCGCCCCGGCCATCGAAGACATTTATCCGTTGACGCCGATGCAGCAGGGCATGCTGTTCCACACCTTGTATGAGCCGCAGGCCGAGGCTTACATCAACCAACTGCGCCTGGATATCCAGGGGCTGGAACTGGCGGCCTTCGGTCGGGCGTGGCAGGCGGCGATCAACCGTCACGACATTCTGCGCAGCAGCTTCCACTGGTTGGGCCTGGAAGCTGCGCATCAGGTGATTCATCGCCAGATCGACCTGCAATTGCAGGTGATCGAAGCGGCCGATATCGACCTCGATGCACTGGCCGCCGAGGAGCGCAGCCGTGGTTTCGAACTCAGTGCCGCGCCGCTGTTCCGCCTGATGCTGGTGCGCCAGAGCAGCGACGCCTGGCACCTGATCTACACCAGTCATCACATCCTCATGGACGGCTGGAGCAACGCGCAGTTGCTCGGCGAGGTAATTCAGCATTACGCCGGGCAGGCACTGGCCAAACCTTTGGGGCAATACCGCGACTACCTCGGCTGGATTCAGCAGCAGCCACCGGCGGCGGGCGAACAGTTCTGGAAACAGGCGCTGGCCGCGCTCGAAACCCCAACCTTGCTGGCGCACGCCTTGCCGACGCCGGTCGAAGGGCGCGGCATGGGCGAGCATCACCTGACGCTCGAAAGCGCCGCGATGCAGCGTCTGGCAGAGTTTGCCCGGCAGCAGAAAATCACCCTCAACACCTTGTTGCAGGGCGCGTGGGGTCTGCTGTTGCAGCGCTATACCGGTCAATCGTGCGTGGCCTTCGGCGCGACGATTGCCGGGCGATCCGCACCGTTGCCGGGTATCGAGCAACAGTTGGGTCTGTTCATCAACACCTTGCCGATCATTGCCACGCCGTCGTCCGCGCAACCGGTCAGCCAATGGCTCAATGAACTGCAAGCGCTGAACCTGAGCCTGCGCGAGTTCGAGCATGTGCCGCTCTACGACATTCAGGGCTGGGCCGGGCAGCAGGGCAACGCGCTGTTCGACAGCTTGCTGGTGTTCGAAAACTTCCCGGTGGCCGAAGCGCTGAAGCAAGGTGCACCGGCGGGCCTGACCTTCGGCGCATTGCGCAATCACGAAATCACCAGCTACCCGCTGACCCTCGGCATCGAAGTCGGCGCCAGCCTGCGTCTGGAATTCAGTTTCGACCGGGCCTTGTTCAGCGCTGCGCAGATCGAGCGTTTGAGTGCGAACCTGCTGCATGTGCTGGAGCAGTTCGTTGCGCAGCCGCAGCAAGTGCTGGGCGCCGTCAGTCTGTTGGATGCGAAGCAAACAGCGCAGGTATTGCTGGGTTCGCGTCCCGCCGCGCCGCTGCTGGACAGTCCGCTGTTGGCGCATCAGCGTTTCGAGCAGCAAGCGGCCCGCACGCCCGATGCGTGGGCCGTGATCGTCGGCGACGAGCGACTGACTTATGCACAGCTCAACGCCCAGGCCAACCAGCTCGCCCATCGCCTGCGCGAACACGGTGTGGCGCCGGGACAACGGGTCGGCCTGTCGGTGCGGCGCAATGCGCAGATGATCGTCAGCCTCATGGCCATCCTCAAGTCCGGTGCCGGTTACGTGCCGCTGGACCCGGACTACCCGGCCGAACGCCTGGCCTACATGATCGAAGACAGCGGCATGGACCTGCTGCTGGCGCAACCGGAGCTGCTGACCGATGTCGCGCTGCCCGAAGGCTTGCCGCGCCTGGCGCTGACGACGGCGTCGCTGGCCGGCTATTCCACGGCCAACCCGGTCAACCTCGCGTGTGCCGAAGACCTCGCGTACCTGATTTACACCTCCGGTTCCACCGGGCGGCCGAAAGGCGTGTGCCTGGCCCACGCCGCGCTGCGCGAGTTTTGCGTGATTGCGGCGGACTATTCGCAACTCAGCGCCGACGACCGCGTGCTGCAATTCGCCACGTTCAGCTTCGACGGCTTTGTCGAGCAGTGCTACCCGCCACTGTGCGTGGGCGCGGCGCTGGTGTTGCGCGGCGATGAGCTGTGGGACACCGACACCTTGTACCGACAGATCATCGAACAGGGCGTGACCCTGGCGGACTTGCCAGCGGCCTATTGGTATTTGCTTGCCCAGGAATGGGCCGCGCAGCCTCAGCGCGACAAAGGTCGGTTGCGGCAGGTTCATGTCGGTGGCGAAGCCATGTCGCTGGAAGGCTTGAAGCTCTGGCATGCCGCCGGTCTCGGCGACGTACGTCTGCTCAACACCTACGGGCCGACCGAAGCCACGGTGGTTTCCAGCACCCACCTGTGCACCTTGGCCGATACGCAAAACCTGATCGGCGTGCCGATTGGCCGCGCCTTGCCCGGTCGGGCGTTGTATGTGCTGGACACCGAGGGCCATCTGCTGCCAACCGGTTGCGTGGGCGAGTTGTGCATCGGCGGTGATGCCGGCATTGCCCAGCACTATCACCAGCGTCCGGGTTTGAGTGCCGAACGCTTTATCGCCGATCCGTTTTCCACCACGCCGGGTGCACGCTTGTACCGCAGCGGCGACCTGGCGCGGTATCGCGAGGACGGCGCGCTGGAGTACCTGGGACGCATCGACCATCAGGTGAAAATTCGCGGTTTCCGCGTTGAACTCGGTGAACTGGAAGCGCACCTGCAAGGCTTGCCGATGATCAGCGAAGCCGCAGTGCTGGTGCACGAAAGTGTCGGTGGCAAGCAACTGATCGGTTATGTGGTGCCGGTGTTGCCGAACGCCGATTCCCGTCAACTCACCGAAACCGTGCGCCAGGCGTTGGGCGAGCGTCTGCCGGACTACATGCTCCCGGCGCAATTGGTGGTGATGAGCGCATTGCCGCTCAACCGCAACGGCAAACTCGACCGCGCGGCGCTGCCGGCACCCGAAGTCTGGGAAGCCGTGGCCGGCACCGCACCGCAAGGTGAGCTTGAGATTGAACTGGCGCTGATCTGGCAGCAGGTGTTGCAGGTTGCCCGTGTCGATCGCGAAAACAGCTTCTTCGAGTTGGGCGGTCATTCGTTGCTGGCCACGCAGATCGTTTCGCAGATTCGTCAGCGTCTGGGCTTGTCGGTGAGTCTGCGCAGTCTGTTCGAACACCCGCGCCTGCAGGATTTCGCGGCTCAGGTGCAAGGCCTGCGGCACGCCGCCAATGTCTGCGAGCGCCCGGCGCTGGTGGCGGACCACTCCGGCGAACGCCAGCCGTTGTCCTTCGCCCAGCAGCGGTTGTGGTTCCTGTGGAACCTCGAACCCGACAGCTCGATGTACAACATGCCCGGCGCCTTGCGGTTGCGCGGCGCGTTGAACCTGTCGGCGTTGCAGCAAACCTTCGAAACCCTGGTGCAACGCCACGCCGTGTTGCGCACCACGTTCTATGAGGAAGACGGCCAGGCCTGGCAGCGGGTACACGCCGAACTGCCGCTGGATTTCGCCATCAGCGACCTGCGGCATTTGCCGGCCCCGGACGTCGAAGCCGCGCAACGGGCCCGTGAAGAAGTCGCCCGGCCGTTCGATCTGCGCAACGGGCCATTGCTGCGTGTGCGGGTGTTGCAGGTCGCGGATCAGGAACATGTGCTGCTGCTGACGGTGCACCACATCGCGGCGGATGACTGGTCGTTCCGGATTCTGATCAATGAATTCGTGACGTTGTATCCGACCCTCAACCGGGGTGGTGTCGCGCAGTTGCCGGAGCACAGCGTGCAATACGCCGACTTCGCCAAATGGCAGCGTCAGTGGCTGGAGCAGGGCGGCGAGCTGCAACGTCAGCTCGATTACTGGCAGGCGCGCCTCGGCCAGCCGCAAGCCGTGCTGGAGCTGCCGGGCGACGGCGATCAGCGTCAGGCGCAGGAGGGCACCAGCCAACATTTCACCTTGAATTCGACCTTGAGTCAGCAGTTGCGCGACTTCGCTCAACAGCGTGGATTGTCGCTGTTCATGGTGCTATTGGCCGGCTTCACCCTGGTGTTGCGTCAGCGCACCGAGGTCGGTCGCGTGCGCATCGGCACCGATATCGCCAACCGAAATCAAGTTGAGCTTGAACAAATGGTCGGCTTCTTCGTTAACCAATTAGTGCTGCAAGTGGAGGTCGATGCCGACCAGGCTGCCGGGCAACTTTTGCAAGCCTGTCGCCGTGCGGTTCTGGAGGCTTCGGACCATCAGGACCTGCCGTTCGAGCGATTGGTGGAAGCGTTGCGCTTGCCGCGTCGGGCCGGGCGTTCGCCGTTGTTCGACATCAAGTTGATCTATCAGGAAGGCGTCGGTCGCTTGCCCTCCATGGACGGCTTGTTGGTCGAGGACTTCCCGTCGGGCCGGCAAGCCGCCGAGATCGGCATGGTCGCTGCGTTCTACAACGAGGCCGAACACATTCACCTGAGTTTCGAAACACCCGCCGGGCAGTACTTGCCGAGCACGCTGCAAAGCCTGTTCGAACAAATCGAGGCGGTACTGCAAGCGTTGTTGCGCGCCGACGAGCTGACGGTCAGCGATCTGCTGGAACTGGCCACCGAGGTGCAGCGCCGTGCCGATGCGCGATTGAACGAGCAGCGCAAGGCATTGCTGGGCGGGCCCATGGCGATCAAGCGTCGTCGCGGCACGCCGGCAACGCAAGGCGCGGCGGACTGATTCATTGCGGCGGCGCCAACCGGGCGCCGCCGTCATCATTTTCTGGAGGGGTTTATGACTGTTTCAACCACCAAGTCCATTCCCAAAATCGGCCGCGGTGCGCGCAAGAGCCTGTCCACCGACCCGACCCGGCTGGTGAGTTTTGCGCCGATGTTCGACGGTGCCAGCATGCCGCTGGTGTGTCGCCCGGCAGTGCCTGGTGTGAGCCTGGTGGAATGGGCGACGGAGAATCGCGCCCTGATCGAAAGCAAGCTGCTTGATCACGCGGTGATTCTGTTCCGTGGCTTCCAGGTGGCCGACATCGCCGAATTCAACCGCTGCGTGGCGGCGATTTCCGACGGTGCCCTGGAGTACCTGTTCCGCGCCTCGCCACGGACCCAGATCACCGGTCAGTTCAAAATCTACAGCTCCACCGATTACCCGGCGGCGGAGAAAATCTTCCCGCACAACGAGCATTCCTATTCGCCGGTGTTCCCGCGTCACCTGTACTTCTACTGCGACACGCCCTCGACCACCGGCGGCGAAACACCGTTCGGCGACACCCGCGAAATCCTCGCGCGGATCGACCCGGCCGTGCGCGAAGAGTTTCAGCGTAAACGCATCATGTACGTGCGCAACTACGGCGACGGCATGGGGCTGCCATGGCAGACCGTGTTCCAGAGCGAAGATCGCGGCGAAGTCGAAGCCTACTGCGCCAAGATCGGCATTCAGGCCGAGTGGAAGTCCGGCAATCGTCTGCGCACCCGGCAAAACGGCCCGGCCATCGTGCGCCATCCGCTGACGGGCGAGCGCATCTGGTTCAACCACGGCACCTTCTTCAACGCGCTGACCCTGCCGGACAGCATCCGCGACAACCTGCTGCGTGAATTCGGCCCGCTGGACCTGCCGCAAAACACCTTCTTCGGCGACGGCTCGGCCATCCCCGATGACGTGATCCGCCACCTGCAAGGCATCTACCGCGACGTGATGGTCGAGTTCGCCTGGGAGAAGGGCGACGTGGTCCTGCTGGACAACATCCTCAGCGTGCATGCGCGCAACGAATTCACTGGCTACAGAAAAATCCTCACGGCCATGGCCATCGCGCAGAAAAGCGCCGACCTGGATCAGGAATAAGGACCCTCGACATGAACACCACCGCCCTCGAACCTTCGGTAGACGTTTTCCAGACTTCGGCTCAGCAGGCCTTTTATTTGCGCGCTCAGGAACTGGGCGGACAGCCGCTGTTCGCCGCCCTGACCGTGCCGGTCGCCCAGGCTGTGGAGGCGCAGGCATTGCGTGCGGCACTGGATGAGCTGGGCCAGCGCCATGAAACCCTGCGCACGGTCTATCGCCGACTGCCGGGGATGAAATGGCCGGTACAGAGCTTGTGCGATGAGTTGCCGGTTGTGTTGTTGGGGCGCGTGTCTTCGCTGGATGAGGCGCTGAGTCGCAGCCGCGAAACCCTGGCTGAGGCGTCGGATCGGGTGCTGGTGGTGGCGTCAGTGGAAACCACGGGCGGGCAGCATTTCGTCACCTTGCTGGCGCTGGCCAGCAGCCTCGACGAAGCGTCGCTGCGGGTGCTGTCAGTGGAACTGGCGAGCCTGTTGCGCGGCGAAACACTGGCCGACAATCAGGAAGACTTGCAGTACCTGGATTACACCGCGTGGCAGGAAGAACTGCGCGAAGAAGACATCGGCCATCAAGGCGCCGCGTTCTGGCGCAACCTGCAACAGCAGTTCGCGCAGGCCCATCGTTTGCCTTTCGAAAAGGCCGTTGGAGTGACGCTGGCACGCCATCAGGCGACGCTCGACGACGGGGCATGGCTGGCCGATGTGCAACGGGTGGCCGCCGCTCAGGGTGTCGAAGCGCAGCGCGTGGCGTTGTTGCTGTGGAGCGCGTTTGTGGCGCGCATCGGCAATCAGGAAAAGTTGCTGATGGGCTGGGAAGTGGCGGGGCGCAACGAGCAGACCGAAGCGACCCTGGGGCGTTTCGCCCGCCGTTTGCCAGTAGCGTTTGATCACCGCAGCCACGAAACCCTGGCGCAAGCGCTGGCCTCGTTTGCTGGCAACGTCGAGCAATCGCTGTCCTGGCTCGACTGCCTCAACGAGTTCGAACTGAGCGCTGAAGTCGCAACGCCGCTGCGTTATGGCCTGGTGTATCAGGCCGATGCCGACGTGAACATCGAAGTGGACGATGCCAATCCGGAAGTCCTGCGCCTGCGGGTTCAAGGCGAACAGTTGCAGTTGTCGTGCCTGGCCGGCGCGGTGCCCGAGTCGATGCTGGCGGCGTGGCTGGAACAGTTTGTCGAATTCAGCCGCCAGTTGCTGACCTCGCCCGAGCTGACCCTGGGCCAGGCCACTCAGGTCAACGCGGTGCAACTGACCCGCTTGATCGAAGACTTCAACCCGCTGGCCGCCGAGCAGGCACTGCCGCATCGCTACCTGCAAGACCTGTTCACCGAACAGGCACGCCTGCATCCGCAGCGCATCGCCGTCAGCGTCAATGGCCAACGCCTGAGCTACGCCGAACTGGATGTACGCTCCAACCAAGTCGCCAATACCCTGCGCGCCCAAGGCGTGGCGCCGGATGAAATCGTTGCGGTCTACGGTCAGCGTTCGCTGGAAATCGTCATCGCACTGCTTGGCACACTCAAGGCCGGCGCCGCTTACCTGCCGCTCGATCCGAACTACCCGATCGAGCGTCTGGCGTTCATGTTGCAGGACGCCACTGCGCGTCAGGTGCTGGCCTGTCAGCCGCTGCCGGAAGCGTTGCACGGCGAGCGGGTGATTTCGCTGATGGCGCAAGCCGAAGTCTGGTCCGCATCGCAGGAACAGCCAGCCCCGCTGGGCGACAGCGCCAATCTCGCGTACGTGATTTACACCTCCGGCTCCACGGGCAAGCCCAAGGGCGTGATGATCAGTCATGCCAACGCGGTGGCCTCGACCCTTGCACGCAGCGCGTTCTATCGTCAGCCGTTGCGCGCGTTCCTGATGCTCTCGTCGTTCTCCTTCGACAGCTCGGTGGCCGGGGTTTTCTGGGCGTTGGGGCAGGGCGCGACCCTGTGCCTGCCGGACGAAGACAGCTACAAGGACCCGGCGCTGCTGGCGGCGCTGATCCAGCGTGAAGAGGTTTCCCACTACCTGACCTTGCCGTCTTACCACGCACAGATTCTGGAGCACCTCGACAGCCATGCCCTGGCGTGCGTGATCGTGGCCGGCGAAGCGTGCAGCAACGCCCTGGTCGCACGACATCGCGAGGCCTTGCCGCAAGTGGCACTGGTCAACGAATACGGCCCGACCGAAGGCACAGTCTGGTGCTCGGCGTGGGAACTGCCGCTCGGTCAGGATGACGACACCATCCCGATTGGCCAGCCGATTCCGGGGATGCGCATTCACGTGCTGGGCCCGGACCTGATGCCGGTGGCCGTGGGCGTCGAAGGTGAGCTGTATGTCGGCGGCGCCGGCATTGCCCGTGGCTATCTCAAGCGTGCCCCGCTGACCGCCGAACGTTTTGTGCCCGACCTGTTTGCGAAGCAGGCCGGTCAACGCCTGTACCGCACCGGCGACCTCGCACGCTACCGCGCCGATGGTGTGCTGGAGTACCTCGGCCGGGTCGATCATCAGGTGAAAATCCGTGGTTTCCGCATCGAACTGGGCGAGATCGAATCCGCCATGCGCAGCGCCCCCGGCATCGAAGACGCCGCCGTCATCGCCCGTGAAACGCCGACGGGTCCGCAACTGCTGGGCTTCGTGATTTCCCCGGCCGACACCGCCGACATCCGCCTCAACGAATTACGCAGCCACCTCAGCGAAGCGCTGCCGGAGCATATGCAGCCTGCACGCTTGCAGGTGCTGGAACGCTTCCCGCTGATGCCCAACGGCAAGCTCAATCGCCAGGCCTTGCTCGACCTCGACGTGCGCCGCAGTGCCTTCGTCGCCCCGCGCACCGACCTGGAAAAAGTCCTGGCGGCGATCTGGGCCGAAGCGCTGCACGTGGAGCGGGTCGGCGTGCACGACAGTTTCTTCGAACTCGGCGGTCACTCGCTGTTGGCAACGCGGATTCGTGCGCGGATTCAGGAAGAACTGAACCTGGCGATCCCGCTGAAGCTGTTCTTCGAGGGCGACACCCTGGAACGTCTGGCGGCGGAAATCGAGCAGTTCCGTCAGCACAGTGAACACAAAGAAAACGATGTAGACGCGCTGGAAGCGTTGTTCGACGAAGTGGATGAGGAACACACGCGATGAGTGCTGCACCGGACAGAATGATGACCCTGGCCCAGCGTTTCTGCGGCTTGAGCCTGGACGCGCGGCGTGCCTTGCAAGAAAAGATGCACGCGCAAGGCCTGACCCTTGAGCTGCTGCCGATCCCGTCAAGGGCCCCGGCGGTCGACACGTTGCCGGCGTCGTACGCGCAGCAGCGCTTGTGGTTTTTGTGGCAGATGCAGCCGCAGGCGACCGCGTACAACCTGACCGGTGCCTTTCGCCTGAGCGGTGAGCTGAACCGCGCCGCGCTGGCACAAACCCTCGCTGCGCTGGTGCAGCGTCATGAAGTACTGCGCACCACCTTCGTGTTCGATGAGCAGCAGGTGCTGCAAAAAATCCACCCGCAGATGGGCGCGCCGCTGGTCGAGGCAAACGCCGCCGACGAGGCAGAACTGCATCGCCAGGTCGGCCTCAACGCCGAGCAGCCATTCGACTTGCAGCACGGCCCGCTGATGCGCTGCCGGTTGATCCGCCTCGACGCGCAGCAGCATGTGCTGGTGCTGACGTTCCACCACATCGTCACCGACGGCGGTTCGCTGCCGATTCTGTTGCAGGAATTCACCCAGCTCTACGCGCAACTCAGCGCCGGGCAAGCGCCGCAGCTACCGGAGCTGAGCATTCAGTACGCCGATTTCGCCCGTTGGCAGCGCCTGTGGCTGGAGGCCGGCGAGGCCGAGCGTCAGCTTGCTTACTGGCGTGAACAATTGGGCCGCGAGCACCCGCCGTTGAACCTGCCGGCCGACCGTCGTCGCCCGGCGATCCCGAGCCAGCAGGGCGCCAGCGTAGAGCTGAACGTGCCGGAGGCCCTGGCGTCGGCTCTGAAAGATCTCGCCCGTCGCGAAGGCTGCACGCTGTTCATGGTGTTGATGGCGTCGTTGCAAACCCTGTTGCATCGCTACAGCGGCGAACGGGACATTCGCGTCGGCGTGCCGATTGCCAACCGTACCCGTCAGGACGTGGAAAACCTGCTGGGCTTTTTCGTCAACACCCAGGTGCTGCGTACCCAGCCCCATGCCGACCAGCCATTTTTGCAGTTGCTGGCCGAGGTCAAGACGGCGGCACTGGGCGCGCAGGCGCATCAGGATTTGCCTTTTGAACAGTTGGTCGATGGGCTCGATGTCGAACGCAGCCTGAGCCACACGCCGTTGTTCCAGGTGATGTTCAACCACCAGCGCGATGCCGGCGGCGAACAGCGCTGGGACTTGCCGGGCCTGAGCGTCGAGCCGCTGATCTGGGATGAAAAGACCACCAAGTTTGAGCTGATGCTCGACACCGTGGAGAGCGACGACGGCATCCACGCCTCGTTCGTGTATGCCACCGAATTGTTCGACGCTTCGACCATCGAGCGTCTCGGCCAGCATTGGCTGAATCTGTTGCAGGCGATCTGTGCCGACGGCTCGGTCGCCTTGGCCGACCTGAACATGCTCGCCGCAGTCGAGCAGCACGCCACGTTGCTGGACTGGAACCGCAGCGCCGCTTCGCAGGCCACGAACACGCTGTGCGCGCATCAACTGATCGAAGCTCAGGCCGCCGCGCACCCGCACAACATCGCGGTGACCTGCGACGGCGCGACCCTCAGCTACGCGCAACTGAACCAACAGGCCAACCGCATCGCCCAGCGTCTGCGCGAGCGCGGTGTCGGGCCGGATGTGTTGGTGGGGATCGCGCTGGAGCGATCGCTGGAAATGATCGTCAGCGTGCTGGCGATCCTCAAGGCCGGTGGCGCCTACGTGCCGCTGGACCCGGAATACCCGCAGGATCGTCTGGCCTACATGCTGGCCGACAGCGGCACGCGCTTGCTGCTGACCGATTCCGCGCTGCTGCCGCGTTTGCCGTTGTCCGAAGGCATCGAAGTGATTTGCCTCGACCACGCCAGTGACTGGCTGAATGAGGCGTCCGTCGAGAACCTGCCGAACCTGACCTGCCCGGAAAACCTGGCGTACGTCATCTACACCTCCGGCTCCACCGGCAAACCCAAAGGCACCTTGTTGCCGCACAGCAACCTGACCCGTCTGTTCAGCGCCACCGAACACTGGTTCGGTTTCAACGCGGACGATGTCTGGAGCCTGTTCCATTCCTACGCTTTCGACTTCTCGGTATGGGAAATCTTTGGCGCGTTGTTCTACGGCGGCAAGCTGGTGGTGGTGCCGCACGCCATCAGCCGTTCCCCGGAAGAGTTCGCTCGCCTGCTGTGCGATGAACAGGTCACGGTGCTCAACCAGACCCCGTCGGCGTTCCGTCAGTTGATGCCGTTTGCCTGCGCCAATGCCCAGGGCATGGCCCTGCGTTATGTGGTGTTCGGCGGCGAGGCGCTGGACGTCGTGAGCCTGCGTCCGTGGTACGACGCGTTCGACGACCAACAGCCGTTGCTGATCAACATGTACGGCATCACCGAAACCACGGTGCACGTGACGTACCGGCCGTTGTCCCGCGCCGACCTCGACGGCGCCAACAGCTCGCCACTGGGCGAGCCGATTGCCGACCTGCGCTGGTACGTGCTCGACCCACGCCTGAACCCGGTGGCCAAGGGCTGCGTCGGCGAGCTGTACGTCGGCGGCGCCGGCCTGGCGCGGGGTTATCACCAGCGCGCCGATCTGACCGCCACGCGGTTTGTCCCGGACCTGTTCGCCGCCGAGGCGGGTGCACGCCTGTATCGCACCGGCGATCTGGCGCGCTATTGCGCCGATGGCAGCATCGAGTACGCCGGACGCATCGACCATCAAGTGAAGATTCGTGGCTTCCGCATTGAGCTGGGGGAAATTCAGGACCGCCTGCAAAGTCACCCGGCCATCGAACAAGCGCTGGTGCTGGCGCCCGAGATCAATGGCAGTCAGCAATTGGTCGCCTGGTTCACCGTCACCCAGGACGTCGCCGATTTGCGTCAGGCGCTGCGTGAACATTTGCAGGCCGGTCTGCCGGATTACATGGTGCCGGCGCATTTGCTCAAGCTTGATCAGTGGCCGCTGACCAGCAATGGGAAGCTCGACCGCAACGCGTTGCCCAAGCCTGATGCTGCCCTGGCGCAACAGGTTTACACGGCACCGGTGGACGACCTGCAAGCCGAGTTGGCGGCGATCTGGCAAGACGTGCTCAAGCTTGAGCGCGTGGGGATCGACGACAACTTCTTCGAACTGGGCGGCGATTCGATCATCTCGATTCAGGTGGTCAGCCGTGCGCGTCAGGCCGGCATTCGCATCACCCCGCGTGACCTGTTTCAACACCAGACCGTGCAGAGTCTGGCGAAGGTCGCACAGCGCAGTGCCGGTCTGGTCATCGATCAGGGGCCGGTGCGCGGCGACGTGCTGCTGACACCGATCCAGCACTGGTTTTTCGAGCAGGCCATCGAGGCCCGGGACCACTGGAACCAATCGGTACTGCTGGAACTTCGCGAGCCGCTGGACAGCGCGTGCCTGCAACAGGCATTGGCCGTGTTGCTGGAACATCACGACGCGTTGCGTCTGCGTTTGCATCAGGTGAATGGCGTGTGGCAACAGGCTCAGGCCGAGCACTGGAACAGCGCCGAATTGCTGTGGCAGCGTCAGGCTGCGAACGCCGACGAATTGCTTGAGCACTGCAACGCCGCACAGGCCAGCCTGAATTTGCATGACGGCCCATTGTTGCGTGCCTTGCTGGTGGACATGGGCGCGGCCGGTCAGCGCTTGCTGCTGGTGGTGCATCATTTGGCGGTGGACGGTGTGTCCTGGCGTCTGTTGCTCGAAGATTTGCAAACGGCCTACGACCAGGCGCGTCAGGCTCAACCCCTGCGTCTGCCGGCCAAATCCAGCGCCTATCAAGCGTGGGCGGCGCGTTTGCAGCTGCATGCGCAAAGTCCCGAGCTGGCGAGTCAGGCCGCTTACTGGCAGCGCCAATACCACGACGTGGTGGTGGACCTGCCCGCCGATAATCCCCAAGGCAGCCTCGCCAACCAACACGCCGTGAGCGTGGAAACCGTGCTCGACAGCACATTCACCCGCCAACTGCTGCAAGACGCGCCAGCGGCGTACCGTACGCAGGTCAACGACCTGTTGCTGACGGCGTTGGCGCGGGTGCTGGGGGACTGGACCGGCCAGCCTTCGACCTTGGTCAAACTGGAGGGTCATGGTCGTGAAGACCTGTTCGACGACATCGACCTGACTCGCACCGTGGGTTGGTTTACCTCGATTTTCCCGGTCAAGTTGACCCCGGCCAGCGATTTGGCCGAGAGCATCAAGGCGGTCAAGGAACAGCTGCGCGCCGTGCCGGACAAAGGCATCGGTTTCGGCATCCTGCGGTATCTGGCGCAGGCCGGTCTTGAGGATCTGCCGCAACCGCAAATCACCTTCAACTACATGGGCCAGTTCGATGCCAGCTTCGATGAGCAGGCACCGTGGCGCCCGGCCCGTGAAAGCGGTGGCGCCGAGCAGGGCGCTTCGGCCGCGCTGGACCGTGGCCTGAGCATTAACGGTCAGGTCTACGCCGGGCAACTGCGCCTGAGCTGGACCTTCAGCCGCGACGTGTTTGCCGAGCACACCGTGCAGCGCCTGGCCGAGGCCTACGCTGGCGAACTGCAACAGCTGATCGAACACTGCCTGAGCGGTGCCGGTGGCCTGACACCGAGTGACGTGCCGCTGGTCCGCGTCGATCAGGCGCAACTCGATGCACTGCCGCTGGCGGCGCGTGAGATCGAAAACATCTTCCCGCTGTCGCCGATGCAGGAAGGCATGTTGTTCCACAGCCTGTTCGCCCCGGATGCCGGTGCCTACATCCCGCAAATGCGCGTGGACGTGCAGGGCATTGACGTCGATGCGTTCCGCAGCGCCTGGCAACAGACGCTGGAAAACCATGAAGTGTTGCGCGCCGCGTTCTTCAGCGAGAGCAATGGCTCGGGTCCGCTGCAAGTGATTCTGGCCAACGCCACGTTGCCGGTGACCGTGCTCGATTGGCGCAATGAAGCGGATCAGGCACACGCCCTGGAACGTCTGGCCGAAGACGATCGCTTGCGCGGTTTCGACCTGACAGCTGCGCCGTTGCTGCGCCTGACCCTGGTACAGACTGCAAACGACACCCATCACCTGATCTTCACCAACCACCACATTCTGCTGGACGGCTGGAGCACCTCGCAGCTGTTCGGCGAAGTGTTGCAGCGTTACTCCGGTGTGATGCCGGTGGCGAGCGGCGGTCGTTATCGTGATTACATGACGTGGCTGGGCGGGCGTGATCGCGCTGCGTGCGAAGCGTTCTGGCTGGAGCAGTTGCAGGCGTTCAACGAGCCGACCCGTTTGGCCGGCGCGATGCCGGGACCGGTCGCAGGGCAGGGTGACGGTCATTGCACCGTTCACCTGAGCCTGGACCGGGCGGCCAGCGAACGCCTGAGCGGGTTTGCCCGTCAGGCCCGCGTGACACCGAACACCTTGCTGCAAGCGGCGTGGCTGTTGCTGTTGCAGCGCTACACCGGCCAACGCACCGTCGCGTTCGGCGCCACGGTGTCGGGGCGTCCAAGCGAGTTGCAGGGCATAGAGCAGCAAGTCGGCCTGTTCATCAACACCTTGCCGGTGATCGCCACACCGCACCCCGAGCGCACGGTCAGCCAATGGGTGGACGAGGTGCAGGCGCTGAACCTCAAACTGCGCGATGTCGAATACACGCCACTGGCGGATGTGCAGCGTTGGGCCGGGCATTCCGGCGAGGCATTGTTCGACACGCTGCTGGTGTTCGAAAACTACCCGGTCGCCGAGGCGCTGGAGGGCGGTAATCCGAGTGCGCTGAAGTTCTCCGGCATCAGCAATCACGATCAGACCAGTTTCCCGCTGGCCATCGCCGCCGAGCTGGGCGAGTGCCTGGACCTGCGTTTCAATTACGACACTGCGCTGTTTACCGCCGAGGCCATCGACGGCCTGAGCAAGCGTCTGGTGGCGTTGCTCGATGCCATGGTCCGTGAGCCGCAACAAGCCTTGGGTCGCCTGAGCCTGCTCGACGCCGCGCAGACCGCACAGCAAGTGCAAGGCTTCAACGACACCGCCGTGACCTGGCCCGACGTGCGCCCGGTCCACCTGTGCTTCGAAGCCCAGGTACTGAAAACCCCGGACGCCCAGGCGTTGGTGTTTGCCGGTCAGAGCCTGACGTATCGCCAACTCAACCAGCAGGCCAACCGACTGGCGCACTACCTGCGCGCCCAAGGGGTCGGCGCCGAAGTGCTGGTGGGGATTGCCGCCGAGCGTTCGCTGGAACTGGTGATCGGTTTGCTCGCGATCATGAAGGCCGGTGGCGCCTACGTGCCGCTGGACCCGGATTACCCGCGCGAGCGCCTGGAACACATGTTCGAGGACAGCGGCGTGCACGTGTTGTTGACCCAGCATCATCTGCTGGCGCAATTGCCGATTCCGGCCGGGACCACGGCGATCTGCCTGGACGACAGCGCTCAGCTGGTCGAAGGCTTGAGCGACGAAAACCTGCCGTGCGTGGTCGAGCTGCAATCGCTGGCCTACATGATTTACACCTCCGGCTCCACCGGTAAACCGAAGGGCGCGGCCAACCGTCACGATGCGTTGTACAACCGCATTGAGTGGATGCAGGGTGCGTACCCGCTGGACGGTCGCGACACCGTGCTGCAAAAGACACCGTTCAGTTTTGACGTGTCGGTGTGGGAGTTCTTCTGGCCGCTGATGGTCGGTGCGCGCCTTGCGGTGGCCGAACCGGGTGCCCATCGCGACCCGGCGCAACTGGTGCGTTTGATCGAGCAATATCAGGTCAGCACCCTGCATTTCGTGCCGTCGATGTTGCAGGCATTTGTTCAGGGCGAAGGCTTTGAACGCTGCGCCAGCCTGCGGCAGATCATGTGCAGCGGCGAAGCGCTGTCGGCGGATTTGCAGAACAGTCTGTTCCGCGTACTGCCCGGCGTCGGTTTGTACAACCTGTACGGGCCGACCGAAGCGGCCATCGACGTGACCCACTGGACGTGCGTCGATGACGGCTCGATCAGCGTGCCGATCGGTTACCCGATTGCCAACCTGGTGACCTACATTCTCGATGACAGCCTGCAACCGCAAGTGGCGGGCTGCGTCGGTGAGCTGTACTTGGGCGGCATCGGTCTGGCGCGGGGTTACCATCGCCGTCCGGACCTGACGGCCGAGCGTTTTGTTGCCAGCCCGTTCGGCGCACAGGGCGAGCGGCTGTATCGCACCGGCGACCTGGCGCGTTATCGCGAGGACGGCGTGATCGAATACGTCGGCCGCATCGACCATCAAGTGAAGATCCGTGGCTTGCGCATCGAGCTGGGTGAAATCGAAGCCTGCCTGCTGGAACATCCACAGGTGCGCGAGGCGGTGGTGATCGCGCTGGATGTCGGTAAATCCAAGCAACTGGTGGCTTACGTGGTCGGCCAGTCGTTGGGGCTCGACGGGCTGAAGCAGCACCTGCGCAACGCGCTGCCCGAGCACATGCAACCGAGCCATGTGATGTTGCTGGAGCAACTGCCGGTGACGCCGAACGGCAAGCTCGATCGCCGCGCCTTGCCACAACCCGATCAGCAGGTTCGTGAATACATCGCGCCGCGCAATGCCGTGGAGGCGACGTTGCAAGAGGTCTGGCAGGCGCTGTTCGAAGTGCCGGTCGGGATTCAGGACAACTTCTTCGAGCTGGGCGGCGACTCCATCGTGTCGATCCAGGCGGTCAGCCGCGCGCGCAAGGCCGGCCTGAGCATTTCGCCGAAGCACGTGTTCAGTCACCCGACCATCGCCGAACTGGCGACCGTCGCCCAGGCTGTGGAAGCCGAGGAAGCCGCGCCGGTAGTGGCTGCACCGGCGCTGAAGATCGAACTGAACGAAGCGCAATATCAGGCGCTGGCATTGACGGCAGACGAGGTGGACGACGTTTATCCACTGTCGCCGATGCAGCAGGGCATGCTGTTCCACTCGGTGCAGGACGGCGACTCGGGGCTGTACGTCAATCAGATCGAAGTGGGTGTGCGTGGCGTTGACGGTCCGCGTTTCCGCGAGGCCTGGGCCGACGCCGCGCAGCGTCACGCGATCCTGCGCACCGCGTTCCTGTGGGAGGGCGACAAGGAGCCGCTGCAAGTGGTGTTGCGCAACGCTCCGGCGCTGCTGACCGAGCTGGACTGGCGCGGTCTGGATAACCAGGTCGAGCGTGTGCGCCAATTGGCCAGCGATGAACGTGAACGTGGCTTCTCGCTGAACCGTGCGCCGTTGCTGCGCCTGCTGCTGGTGCGTCTGGAAGACGACCGTTATCGGCTGATCTGGACCTATCACCACATCCTCATGGACGGCTGGAGTGTGTCGCGCCTGATCGGTGAAGTGCTGCGTCATTACAGTGGCGACGCACAGGAACCGGTGGCCGCCTATCGCGACTACATCGACTGGCTCGGCCAGCAAGTCGCCGAGGCCAGCGAAGCGTTCTGGAAAGACAAACTCAATGCCCTCGAAGGCGCCACGCACCTGGCCCGCGCATTACCGGTGAAGGCGCCGCAAGCGGGTTATCACGCGATTTACACGCACCTGAATGCGCAGCAGACCGCACGTTTGCAGGCGTTTGCCCAGCAACAGCAAGTCACGCTCAACACCCTGGTGCAAGCCGCGTGGCTGCTGCTGTTGCAGCGTTATACCGGCCAGCGCACGGTGACGTTCGGCGCCACGGTGTCGGGCCGACCGGAAACCCTCAACGGTTCGGAGAACATGCTCGGGCTGTTCATCAACACCTTGCCGGTGGTCAACAGCGTGCCGACCGAGGCGAGCGTCGGTGACTGGCTACGCGAGATCCAGGCCTACAACCTCGACATCCGCGACTTCCAGCAAACCCCGCTCAGCGACATTCAACGCTGGGCCGGGCAGGGCGGGCAGTCGCTGTTCGACAGCATCATCGTTTTCGAAAACCAGCCGGTGGACCGCACGTTGCGCGAGTGGAACGGCGATTCCCTGCGCTTCGAAGACGTCTCCGACTTCGGCCTGACCAGCTTTGCGATGGACTTGATGGTCAGCCTCGATGAAGGGCTACGCATCGAATACATGCACCAGCGCGATCAGTTCGACCTCGCCACCGTCGAAGTGCTGCGAAGCCACATGGAAAGCCTGATGCAGCGTCTGTGCGACAACGCCGGGCGCGCCGTGGGCGAGATCGGTTTGCTGACGCTGGACCAAGGCCGGCAACTGGACGGCGAGCTGCCGACGCTGGCCGACGACCACGAACGGCCGGTGCACGAGCTGATCCGCGAGCGAGCGCGGCTGCAACCGGAGCACACCGCGTTGGTGCTCAGCTACGCCGACCGCGACGCCGAACAGTTGAGTTATGCCGAGCTGGATCGTCGTTCCGACGCACTCGCGGTGCACCTGCTGGAGCAGGGCGTGCAGGCCGAAGACGTGATCGGCGTGTTCATGGAGCGCTCGCTGGAACTGGTGGTTTCGCTGCTGGCGGTGATGAAGTGCGGCGCTGCTTATGTGCCGCTGGACCCGCAATATCCGCAGGAACGCCTGCGCTACATGATGGCCGACAGCGACATGCGTTTGCTGCTGACCCAGGAGCGTTTGCGTGACACGGCGCAACTCAATCCGGGCACGCCGATGGTCGCCGTGGATCGCTTGAGCCTCGACGTCGAGGTGGCTGCGCCGCAAAACAACGTACACGCCGAGCAACTGGCCTACCTGATTTACACCTCGGGCTCGACCGGCAAACCGAAAAGCGTGGCCGTGGCCCACGGGCCGTTGAGCATGCACGTGCAGGCGATCGCCGAGCTGTACGAAATGGACCCGGCCAATCGCGAACTGCATTTCATGTCGTTCGCCTTCGACGGTGCCCATGAACGCTGGATCACCGCGCTGATCAGCGGCTCGACCCTGGTGGTGCGTGACAACACCTTGTGGACCGCCGAGCAGACCCTGGCGGTGTTGCATCGCCAGCGGATCACCGTCGCCTGCTTCCCGCCGGCGTACTTGCTGCAACTGGCCGAACACGCCGAGTTGCAGGGCGGCAACCCACCGCCGGTGCGCATCTATTGCTTCGGTGGCGATGCGGTGCCGGACGCCACGTTCGAACGGGTCAAGCACACGCTCAAACCGCAATACCTGGTGAACGGTTACGGCCCGACGGAAACCGTGGTTACGCCGCTGCTGTGGAAAATCGCTGCCGACGGTCACTGCGAGGCGATGTATGCGCCGATTGGCCGCCGCGTCGGCACCCGCAGCCTGCATGTGCTGGACATGGACCTCAATCCGTTGCCGGTGGGCATGGTCGGCGAACTGTACATCGGTGGCCGTGGCGTTGCGCGCGGCTACCACCGTCACCCGTGGCAAACCGCCGAGCGTTTTGTTGCCGACCCGTTCAGCCGCGACGGTGGTCGTCTGTACCGCACTGGTGACCTGGTGCGCCGCCGCGAGGATGGCGTGTTCGATTACGTGGGGCGCATCGACCATCAGGTCAAAGTGCGCGGCTTCCGCATCGAACTGGGCGAAATCGAAGCTCGTCTGCGCGAGCAAGTCGGGGTCAATGACGCGCTGGTGGTGGTGCGTGACGGCGGGCAGGGGCCGCAACTGATTGGCTATGTGGTCGCGGCTGAAGACGACGGCCTGGGCCTGCGTTGCCAGGCGGCCCTGCGTGAAAGCCTGCCGGATTACATGGTGCCGACGCAGGTCGTGGTGTTGCCGCGTTTCCCGCTGACACCGAACGGCAAGCTCGACCGCAAGGCCTTGCCCGACCCGACCTTCGAGGGCCGCGACTACGTGGCCCCGCGCACGCCGCTGGAGTGGGCGCTGGCCGAGATCTGGCAGCAAGTGCTGGGCGTCGACAAAGTCGGCATCACCGACAACTTCTTCGAGTTGGGCGGCGACTCGCTGCGCACCCTCAAGGTGATCTCGAAGGTTCGGGCGCTGAATCAGCCGGACTTCCAGTTGAAACTGCGCGACATGATGGCCAAACCGACCATCGCCGGGTTGTCCGGTGTCGATGAACAACCGCTCAAACAGAGCCCGGAACCGTTGCTGCTGTTGAACCAGCCGGTGGACGATCAGCCAGCGCTGTTCTGCCTGCACGCCGGGTTCGGCACGGTGTTCGACTACGAACCGCTGGCCCGTCGACTGGAAGGCCAGCGCACGGTGTACGGCGTGCAATGCCGCATGCTGCTCGACCGCCAGTGGCACGACACTTCGCTGCAGCAAATGGCTGCGGACTACATCGAGGCGATCCGTCGCAAGCAACCGCAAGGCCCGTATCACTTGCTGGGCTGGTCGTTGGGCGGGGCGTTGGCGTTGATGGTCGGCGACCTGCTTGAACAGCAGGGCCAGCGTGTGGCATTCGTCGGCCTGGTGGACAGCTTTGTGCCAACCCAGGCCAACGCTGTCGCCAGTGTTGATGAGTGGCGGGCGGACCTGCGCGAGTTCCTCGGTGCAACCTTGAGCATGGACAGCGAAGCCATTGCCCAGGCATTGAGTGTCGAAACCACGGGTGATCAGGACGCTGTCGCGCGGATCATTCGCACGGTGATCGACACCGAAGGCGAGCAGGCCAGCGGTTACGCATTGCTGGGTGCCGATGAGTTGGCGCAGACGTTCATGGTCAGCACGCGCTTGAAGGCGCTGTCGCGGCAGGTCGAGACCTTGCCGCTGCCGCGCGCCGAACTGTGCTGCTGGTGGGCCGATGGCAACCCGACGGCCGAACGCGCGACGCTGGAGCGTCAGCAACCACGGCTGCGCAAAGTGCAAACCGTCGCCGCCAGCCACTTCGATATCCTGCAACGGGATGAATGCCTAAGTGCCGTGGTGACAGCACTTGGTCGCGAGGTGGTGGCGCAGGACTAAGGTTTTACCGCGCCAAAACAAGCTCGCCCTAATGAACGGCCCTCACGGTTCGTTTATAGGGCGAGCTTTTTTATTTTTTGGAGACCACCGCCCATGGCACTGCACCCGGACATCGAAGGTTTTCTAGAGCTGGCCGAGTTCGGCCGCCTCACCGGCAAAAGCCTGCCCATGCACGAGCTGGACCCGACCGAAGCGCGCCAGCAATTCGAACAAACCTCGCAGCTGCTCGACGCCGCACCGATGGGAGCGCTGACCGTGACTGCGGTCAGCATTCCGGCCCGCGACGGCCATCTGCTCAATGCGCGCCTCTACGCTCGGCCGTCGCTGGGCACGCAGGAGCGCCCGGTGCTGCTGTATTTCCATGGCGGCGGTTACGTGGTCGGCAGCCTCGATTCCCACGACACCCTGTGCCGCCGACTGGCGCTGGCGGGTGGTTTTGCGGTGCTGTCGGCGGATTATCGCCTGGCCCCGGAACACCGTTTTCCCGTTGCCTACGAGGATGCCGAGGATGTGACGCGCTGGCTCGCCACCACCGGCGCCGGTGCCCTCGGGCTGGACCCGGCACGTATCGCATTGGCGGGAGACAGCGTCGGCGGCAGCCTGGTGGCGTCCTTGTCGATTGCTATCGCCCAGGACCCACAGGCCTGGCTGCTCACGCCACGGCTGCAAGTGCTGTTGTACCCGGTGATCGACGCCGTGGAAAAACGCCCGTCGCTTGCACGTTTCGCTGAAGGCTACCTGCTGGAAGCGACCACGCTGGAATGGTTCTATCAGCAGTATCAACGCAGTGCCGATGATCGCCGCGACTGGCGCTTTTCCCCGTTGTTCGCCGAGACCCTGCAAGGGCTGACACCAACGGTGCTGTGGCTGGCCGAATACGATCCGCTGCTGGATGAAGGCCTGGCCTGGGCCGAAAAATTGCGTGCCGCCGGACAACCCGTAGTGCTGGACGTGAAAGCCGGAATGACCCACGACTTCGCACGGATGGGGGAGATGGTCCAGGAAGTACCCGCGATGCTGGAGCAGCTGGCGGCGCAGATCACTGAAAGCCTGGGTTGATGCGTGATCTGTAGGAGCCGGCTTGCCGGCGATGGCCCCCTGCGGTGAATCAGACAAACCGTGTCGCCTGCATCGCCAGCAAGCCGGCTCCTACAACGTACGCAATCCCTGTAGGAGCCGGCTTGCCGGCGATGGCCCCACCGCGGTGAATCAGACAAACCGTGTCGCCTGCATCGCCAGCAAGCTGGCTCCTACAACCTACGCAATTCCTGTAGGAGCCGGCTTGCCGGCGATGGCCCCACCGCGGTGAATCAGGCAAGCCGTGTCGCCTGCATCGCCAGCAAGCCGGCTCCTACAACCTACGCAATTCCTGTAGGAGCCGGCTTGCCGGCGATGGCCCCGCCGCGGTGAATCAGACAAACCGTGTCGCCTGCATCGCCAGCAAGCTGGCTCCTACAACGTACGCAATTCCTGTAGGAGCCGGCTTGCTGGCGATGGCATCACCGCGGTGAACCAGACAAACCGTGTCGCCTGCATCGCCAGCAAGCCGGCTCCTACAACCTACGCAATTCCTGTAGGAGCCGGCTTGCCGGCGATGGCCCCACCGCGGTGAATCAGACAAACCGTGTCGCCCGCATCGCCAGCAAACCGGCTCCTACAACCTACGCAATTCCTGTAGGAGCCGGCTTGCTGGCGATAAACGATGACGCGGTCTGACTGACCGCCTACCGCGCCATTCACCGGCTTCCTACACCCAAGGTAAAACGCGAAAATTCCGGGGAAATTTCCGACATCTTTTTAGGGTTGGCGCTCGGACGTTCGCCGTATAGCGTTGTGGCTCCCTGCAGTTGGCAATGGAGTGATGTACCGGTATGAACATCCAGGAAATCAAAAGACGCTTGGCCAGACCCGCTACAAAATTCATCGCCGGCGGATTTCGTCCCACCCATACGGATGACGAAAGCTGGCTTGGAAACGTATTCCTGTTTCGCCCGGATGAAGGCGTCCCGAGAAACGACGCCGGAGCTGAACTGCATCCCTTTGCACAATTCCACCTCACCAGCCTGCCGTTTAACAGTCCGGCGCTGGACGGCGTTCGCGTCCTTACCTTGTTTGTTTCCAGTCCCTTGCCGGAAGCATTGGACCCGATGGGGAACAACTGGCTGATCAGGGAGTACGGATTTGACGATGTACTTGTCCGCAAAGAGCTGCCGGTAGCAGGGTCATACCTCAAGCCCTTTCCGTTGCTGGCCGAACGGGTCGCAGAGGACTTTCCACTGTGGGATGGCGGTGGCGCACCGGCGGACCTTGAAGAGGAAATTTGCAACCTTCAGCGGACAGGCGAGATAGAAAGCTACTCAGACCTCGTGACTCACACCTACGAACACAAGATTGGCGGCTACCCCTCGTTCTGCCAGTCCGGCGTGGACCTCGGTGATGATTTTGAATTCGTGTTCCAGATTTCCTCCGACACGAAAATCAACCTGAACGTGGTGGATTGCGGGAGCCTGATGTTCTGGAAGAGCAAAAGTACGGGGGAATGGGTGCTTTACTACGATTTCTACTAGGCTGGGTGCACCCCTTTACGATCAGTCGACCACTCGGATGGATTTTACTCAAATGGATTGCCTGATCCGAATCGCCACACGCGAAGACGCAATCGCCATAAGCCGGGTCGTGATTGGCGCACTACGTGAAACCAATGCCCGGGACTACATGCCAGCGATCATCGAACAGGTGGAACAAAGCTTCTCTCCGCAAGCCATCCTTCGCTTGCTGACTCAGCGTCAGGTCTACGTGGCAACAATCGACGATCACATCGTTGCAACCGCTAGCCTTGATCAGGACGTTGTTCGAAGTGTGTTCGTCAACCCCTCCCATCAAGGGCAGGGTATCGGACAGCAGGTGATGGCGATGATCCAGTCAGCCGCCGTCAGCGGCGGAGTCAAACTTCTGCGCGTTCCTTCTTCAATCACCGCCGAAGGCTTTTACGCCTCACTCGGCTTCAAAAAAGTCCGAGACGAATTTCACGGTGCCGAGCGCACGATCATCATGGAAATGGGGTTGGAGCAGTAGTTCACGTATCTGCTCTGCAAAGAATCAATTTGAAAACCGTTGCTTGGGGAATCAATGATGAGTGAAGAACAAGACTTTATCGATCACCTGCAAAAATTTTCAGAGGAACATCTTGAACATAAAAATCACCTTGAGAACCTGGAGATGTACTTCAAGGAAGTTGCCGGGAATGTCGAGGGTTTACATGTGGGGCGTGATAACCCGCTTCCATTCCTGATTAAAATTCAGGCGCAAAGCCTTCTGGAGATTTTAGAAGATCTTAATAATAGCCTGATATCGTCGTTGTCGAAGGGGTTGTATTCTTCAGTGGAAGCCTTGTCCAGGGTTGCTATCGAAAACGCAATTAATGTTATGTATATCTGTGGCGAGGACGATACGTTAAGAGCTAAATCTCTGCTAAAAAGTTATGTGACATCTTCTCGGGAAAGAGGAGAGAAATGGCTTAAGTATTCAGTTCTTGAGAAGGATAGTGTTGCCGAAGACCGAGCGAGCACCTTTCTCGAAACGCTAAAGACAGCCAAAACCTTTCTGTCGTTTTTCAACGACCCGAATGTGAAAGGGTGGCCTGACGCGCGTGCTCGCTTCAGAGCTGTCGGAATCGAAAATCTTTATCATGTGTTATTCGCACCTTCGTCTAATGCCGTGCACGGGTTTTCTGAAGATGTTTACAATCTCACGTACGTTGAGTTTGTGCCTGTTCCATTCAGGCAGAAGATGTTTAACAGCTACAACGCTGAAAAAACATCGTTTGCCTATTATTTGGCTACAAACGCGATTCTTCTTTATTGCGAGGCTGTGTTCAAGTTGTCATTGAAGATGGAGAACGAAGACGTGGCTGAAAAACTTTTTGATACGCGAGATAAATTGTTCAAACTGATCAGCGAGCATGAAGACTTGACTGCTACTTACTACGGAAAGATAGATAAAAGCGCTCCTGTAACTAATTGATTGTCGTGGAAAAAGCACTTTCCCTCTGTCAGGGTTTATCCCGCTCCAACACATCCAACCTTCAAAAACAACACCGGGCCGCAAACGGCCCGGTTTTGTTCAGCATTTAACCTGCACAGCAATCAATAATTAGCCCGCAACGTCAACGTCAGATTACGCGGATCGCCATAGAAGTTAGTCCCCCACGAAGCATCCACTCGATCGTAGTACTTTTTATCAAACAGGTTGTTGCCGGTCAGTGTCGCCGACAGGTTCTCGTTGAACTTGTAGCCCACCTGCGCGGTGGCGATGCCGTAGCCGCTTTGTTCGAAGCGTACTTCACGCTGGTACCAGGTCTTGCTGACTACGCGCACGCCGCCGCCGACGCTGAAGTCTTTGAGCGGGCCGTCGGCGAATTCGTATTTGGTCCACAGGTTGAAGTTGTGCTTCGGCGTGATGGTGCTGAAAGTGCTGCCTTCGGTCGCGTCGTCAGATTTCAACAATTTGGTGGTGGTGAAGGCGTAACCGGTGACGATGCTCCAGTTGTCGGTCAGGTTACCGCTCAACTCGGTTTCCCAGCCCTGGCTGCGCGCCTTGCCTTGTGCTTCGTTTCCACCGGTGTCGGCGTTGAATTGAGCACGGTTTTCATCGTAGATGCGGAACATCGCGATGCTGGCGTTCAGGCGGCCGTCGTAGAACTCGCGCTTGAGGCCGACTTCATATTGCTTGCCTTTACGCGGTCCGATGGGCGTGTTGTCGCTGTCGAGCTCGCTTTGTGGCTTGAACACGCCGGTGTAGCTGGCGTAGGCCGACAGTTCCGGGGTCAGTTTGGCGATGATGGCGCCGTAAGGCACGACCTTGCGGTTGATGCTGGTGTGGGCTTCGCCGAAGCTGTTGAAGAAGGCGTTGGCGTTCTTCGCGTCGCTTTCGTACCAGGTCACGCGGCTGCCGCCAACCACGTCGAGCCAGTCGGTGACGTTGAACTTGGCGCGGGTATAGAGGCCGTACTGGTCGGATTTGGACCAGTTACCGTTGTTGCGCTCGTAGTCGTTCTTGGGAATATCGATACTGCCCGGGTTGTAGACGTTGATCGGGAAGTACTCGCCGCCACCGTATTCGAAGTCTTTGTCGAGGTGCTGGTACTCGGCGCCCACGGTGAACTCGTGTCTGCGATCCGCGAATTCGAATGGCGTGGTGACGAAGCTGTCGACGCCGATGGTTTTGATGTGGGTGTAGTAGTCGTACGCCACGGCCGAGCTGTCGCCGGTAGCCGGATCGACGGTACCGTCGGCCCAGGTGAAGTTACGCTGTGGCGTTTCTGCGTCGCGGTAGGTGACGGTGGTCTTGAACTGACCGCCGTTGTCCAGCGCGTGATCGACCTCGGCAAAGGACTCCCAGACTTTCTCGTTCAGGGTGTTCCACTTGGCATCGACGAACGTCGAGCGCGGCACGTCCAGCAACTTGCCGTCGGCAAAGGCCGGCAAGCCGAACGCCGGGGTGGAGTGGTTTTGCTGGTAGGCGCCGCCCACCGACAGGGTGGTAGATGGGGCGAGGTCGAATTCCAAGCGACCGTACACCATCGGGCGTTCGTTCTGGGCAGAGTCGACGTAGGATTTGTTGTTTTCGTAAGCGGTGATGAAGCGACCGCGCACGGTGCCTTGATCGTTCAACGGACCGGTGACGTCCACCATCGAACGGTAGTGGTCATAGGAACCTGCGCCCAGCTCGCCGCCGAGGGCGAATTTGTTCAGGGCGCGCTTGCGCACCACGTTGATCGTACCGCCGGGTTCGCCAGCGCCTTGATACAGGCCCGACGGGCCGCGCAACACTTCGACACGATCGTACATCGCGAGGTCGAAGCTGGTGCCCATGTCGCCCTGGCCGGTCGGTTGCGATACGCCGTCAACCTGCACCTGGTCGACGAGGAAGCCGCGCATGTAGACGTCGTTCAGGCTGGAGCCGGAGTTGTACGTCTTGATGGTGACGCCGGTGACCTGGCGCATCGCGTCTTGCAGGCTGTTCATGTTCTGGTCGTCCATGCGCTGGCGCGTGACGACGGACACCGACTGCGGGATGTCCTTGAGCTTGATGTTGCCCTTGCCGATGCTCACTTGATCGGTGGTGTAGGAATGCGTGCCTTCGGTGGTAGGCCCCGGCGCTACGCCGGAAATGGCGGTCGCGCCCAGTTGCAGCGCGCTGGAGTTACCCGCGACCGGAATCAGCGAAACGGTGTTGCCAGTCAGTTGAAACGTAATGCCGCTCCCCAGCAGCAACGTATTCAATGCCTGTTCCGGTTCCAGATTGCCGGAAACCGCCGTGGACTTGAGGCCGTTGACCATGTCCTGGCTGTACAGAATCTGCAGGTCGGTCTGTTGACCCAGTTGCTGCAGCGCGCTGGCCAGCGATTGCGCAGGCACGTTGACGTTCACCGGCGCGGCCTGGACCTGAGAGGTGCCCAGCAGCAACAGGGTCAGCAACGCACCCGGTACGACTGTTCGGAATTTCTTTTGCGGCGCGATGGCCAGTGCCAACGGCGCGCGGGACAGGGTAGGGCTTTGCATTGCTCAAATCGCTCCTAAGGTGTGCAGATTTTTTAGTTAATGATAATTATTATTAGACGCATCACCCCGACGAAACCGGAAAACAAACTCCGAAAATCGTCGAGGTATATGGATTCAACGCTGCTCAGGCGGTCGCCCGCTCCGTCACCACACGGCCCGATTCCATGCGAACCAACTGATCGGCCATGTCGAAATAGCGGTCGTCGTGGGAGATGACGATGATGGTTTTGCCCAGGCGCTTCAGGTCCGGAAGCAGCTCGGTGTAGAAGATCCGGCGGAAGGTCGGGTCCTGGTCGGCCGCCCATTCGTCAAACACCAGTACCGGGCGTTCTTCCAGCCAGGCATTGACCAGTGCCAGGCGTTTACGCTGGCCGGTGGACAGGTCGGTGGTGGTGAAACTGCCGTCCTTGACGCTGACCTTGTGCGCGATTTCCAGGCGTTGCAGGTATTTGTTGGCGTCTTCGGGAATGTGCTGATCGCCCTGCACCACGTCATCGAACAGGTAGTAGTCGGCAAAAATCGTGGTGAACAGTTGGCGGTAGTCGTCACGGTTCTGCGCATCGACACCTTCGCCGTTGAGCAGGATTGCGCCTTGTTGCGGCGCATAAAGCCCCAGCAACAACTTGATCAGCGTGGTCTTGCCGCAGCCGTTTTCGCCGACGATGAAAATGATGTCGCCCTGTTCGATGGTCAGGTTCACCGGCCCCAGGCGGAACGCTTCGCTGCCCGGTGCGGCCGGGAAGGCATAGCTGACGTTGTCCAGTTGCAGGCTGTTGACCACGGCCGGTTTTTTGCCGGTGTCGTTGAGCAGCAAGTGCGGCTCGGGCGAGGAAAACCGGCTCGACAGTTCGGCGATGCGGCGGAAGGCAATCCGCGCCCGGCTGACCACCGGCAAGGTGCCGACCAGATGCTCGATAGGGCCTTTCATGTACAGCAGCACCAGGACGAAGCCGCTCATCACCGACTTGTCGGCGCTGGGCCAGAACGATTGCAGGGCCAGCGCCAGGCCGATGACCACGAAGAACAGCATCGACCCCAGCGTCTTGGCGATCACGAAGGTATTGATCGAGCGCACCTGGGTGTTGCATATGAAATCCGCCGTGCCCTGAATGCCCGAGGTGAACATGCGCTGGCGGCGCGGACGGTGAACGCGCAGTTCCTTGGCGCCACCGGCGATGGCGTTGTAGTGCTTTTGCAATTCGTCTTCGGCGTCACGGGCGGCCATGAAGCCCTTGATGCCCTTGCCCTGTGCGTAGAACTGGATGCCGGTGCCGATGGCAATCGCCAGCACCATCATCAGGAACATCGGCCACGACAACAGGGCCAGGTAGCCCATGCAGCCCAGGGTCACGGTCAGGGAAATGGCCAGCGGTGCGAAGGCAAACGCGAAGTCGCTGATGGTGTCGACGTCATGGGTCAGCACCGGGATCAAGCGGTGGCTGCGATAGCGTTCGATCTGTTCGATGGGCGCCGACAGCACCTTTTCCCCCAGCTCTTTGCGCAGCTTGGCGATGATGTGCTGGCCGACATAGTTGGTGCCGATGTCCGAGCAGATCGAACTCGCCAGCGCCAACAGGCAAAGGCCGCCGAACAGTGCGACCACGCCCTGGGTCAGGCCGCTTTCCGAATGCAGGGCATTGTTGATCGTGGCCAGCAACACCGTCACGCTCAGACCGCCCACCATGCCCAGAATGATCGACAGGCTGACCACCAGCCGGAACGGTTTCAGGAGGGTGAACAATTCATGAATTGCACCGCGCGTAGGCTGGGTCATGAGTAGAGGGTTCCTTGGGTCTTGAGGCAGATACCCAGTAGAACGTGTGGTCAGGTGTTTAATTTAGACGGCCGCCGACTGGTGGCGGCCGGGGGGAAGGGGTGTCAGCCTTTGGACGGCAGATCACGCACGACGCGGAAACCGATCCAGTCGCCACGGGTTTGCGGGTAGATGTTGTTGCGGTTGCCGGAGCGCGAGAACACCGGCGCTTCGCCCCAGTCATTGCCGCGAATCTGCAAGGCTTCGCAGTTGGGTTCGACCCACGCGCTGCCGTCGGTGGGGGCGCCCACGTAATCGCTGTGTTCGCAGTCGGCGATCCACTCGTAGACGTTGCCGTGCATGTCATACATGCCGAAGGCGTTCGGCGGGTAGCTGCCGGCCGGGGAGGTGTAGCTGTAGCCGTCGGTTGGCCCGTAAGTATTGGCATGGGTGGCGATGCTGTACTCGGTACCTTCATCGAACGGGAACGGGAACGGCCCCGTTGAACCGGCACGGGCGGCGTATTCGCGCTGGGCCTCACTGACGATGTGGTAGTGCTGGCCGGTCTTGAGGGACAGCCACGCGACATACGCGCTGACCTCGGCAAAGTTCATGCACACCGCCGGCTGACGCGGGCTTTGTGGATAACGCGGCTTGCTGTTGATGCACTCGCGGCCGGGGCGCGTATCGCCGTCGGGGATGGTGATCCCGGTTTCTTTCAGGTACTGGTCCCATTCGCCGGCGGTGATCTGGTAACGGCTCATGGCGAACGGCTTGTCGAACGTCACTTCGTGCATCGGGCCTTCATCGGGTTCGCGACCGACTTCACCCTCCGGCGTGCCCATGGTGAAGGTGCCGGCGGGCAGCACCACCATTTCCGGGCAGTTGCGGCAATCCTTGAACACCTTGCCCGGCAGCGGTGCGGTGGTAGCCTGGGCGGCGCCGGGCAACGCGGTGCCGAGCAATGCCAGGATGGTCAGCGCCCCGAGTTGTGGGAGCGACAATCCGAGTCTGTGCAGGATGTTTTTCATATGCATTCTCGCTAAAGGAAATCGGTGTTTCAGAGCTTGCTGGCCAACAACGTCATGACGCGGTCGATGTGCGCCTCGGTGTTGAGCAGGCCCGGCGACAGGCGAATGATCGGGCCGACATCGCGGTCCACGGCATCGCAGACCACGCGCTGGTCCATCAGGAAATTGGCGACTTCTTCGCAGTCGCGGTTCTTGATCCGGAAGAACGTGAAGCCGGCGGAATACTCGGGTGACAACGGCGTGACAAGCTCCACCGACGGATGCTCCTGCAAGCGCTTTTTCAGGTAGCTGTTGATTTCATGGATGCGTGCCTGAACCTCTGCCTTGCCCAGGTCCAGATGCAACTTGAAGGCTTCGGTCAGCGCCCAGCGGTGTTCAAACGAGTGATAGCCGCCGTAGGTCATCACGGTCGAAAACGTAGTCGCTTCGGAGAATGTCGGGATGGTCGGCGTGAGGTCCTTCATGTCATCGGAGCGCGCGCAGATGATCCCGGTGCCCCGTGGGCCGAACATCCATTTGTGGGTGCCGGCAATGAAGTAGTCGCAATGCATGTCCGGAAAATCGAGGTTTTCCACGCCGAAACCGTGGACGCCATCGACCACATAAAGGATGCGATCCTTTTCCTGGCGGTCGCGGTTTTTCTCGGCGACCAGTTTGCCGATCTCGCCGATGGGCAGCTTCACACCGCTGCCGGAATGCACCCAGGTCATGCCGAGCACGCGAGTCTCGGGGCGAATGTTGCGGGCAATCGAGGCCAGTATTTCTTTCGTCGAAACCTTGTACGGGTCTTCGAACAATTTGATTTTACGAACCTTGGTTCCGTCCTTTTGCGTGCGGAATTCAAACACGCTGTTGGCGGCGTAGTGCTCATGTTCGCTGGTCAGGATTTCCTGATCCGGACGCACGTGAATGCCGGCGTAAATCATCGCCAGGCCTTCGGTGGTGCTGCCGGTCAGGGCGATCTGCGAAGGCTTGGCTTTCAAGTAATGGCCGGCCCACACGCGCACGTCTTCTTCGCGGCGTTCGGTTTCGCCGCGATGCCAGTCCATCGCGAGGCCGGGGTTGCGGTCGAGGTTGGCGCGGTGCATCTCGATGGCTTCGCGCACGGGACGCGGGTGTGAGGTCACCAGGAAGTTGGCGAAGTGCAGGTAATCGGGATCCTGATTGAACAGCTGGCGAAACTGCGCCCATTTGTCTTTGGGCAGCGGTGCCGGCGTGGCGGCCAGCGCCGGCAAGCTGACCGCTGAACCCAGGGGAATGGCGGCCGCGACAATGCCGGCCTGCTTGAGGAAAGTACGACGGTTGGTCATGAATTCGGTTCGCTTGGCAAAGTGAATGTCAGTGTTTGGCGACGGGTCTGGAGGACTTCTGCACCTGATCCCAGACGCGCAGGAAATTGCCGCCCCAGAGCTTGGCGATGTCGGCTTCGCTGTAACCGCGGCTGATCAGTTCGGCGGTCACGTTGCGTGCCTCGCTGACGTCTTTCCAGCCGTTCAGGCCGCCACCGTCGTTGAAGTCGGAGCTGATGCCGACGTGATCGATGCCGATTTTTTTCACGGCGTAGTCGATGGCGTCGCCGTAATCCTTGAGGGTGGCCTTGGGTTCTTCATCGACAATGCCGTAGAGCTGACTGGCGTATTCGCCGAAACGCTGTTCCGACCACACGGTGATCACCGGGTCGCCCGGCATCAGCGCCATCTCCAGGCCTTGCAGCGGTTGCAGGTCGAAACGCGCACGCAGGGCGTTGAGTTTGTCCTGGGTGCCCTGGCTCAGCGGCTTGATGTAGGTAGGGAAGCCGACGATCTGCACCACGCCGCCGCTGTTCTTGATCAGTTGCATTTCGCTGTCGCTGAGGTTGCGCGGGATGTCCACCAGCGCCCGTGGCGCCGAGTGCGAGGCGACCATCGGTGCGCGGCTCAATTGGCTGACTTGTTCCAGCGCTTTGGTCGACATTTGCGACACATCGATGATGACCCCGAGGTCGTTCAGGCGATGCACCGCTTGTTTGCCCAGCTCTGACAGGCCGCCCAGCGCATCACGGGAATCATTGAAAAACGGCAGCGGCCGGGACGAATCGGCCCAGGCGTTGTTGCCCACGTAACTGAAGCCGAACATGCGCATTCCGCGCGCGGCCCACTTATCCAGGGCGTTGACGTCGTTGCCCAGCGGGTAGGCGTTGAGCATGCTGATGAACACGGCGAACTTGCCCTCGCCGTGCAGGCGTCGGAAATCGTCCGGGGTGTAGGCAATGGCCACCTGATTGGGGAAGTCGCGCACCAGGGTGGTGATGATTTTGTAGCGGGTCTCCTGCTCGTGACGGGCTTCGTCGATGAACCCGGCGGTCGGGCGGTGCGGGGCGTTGTCGCCGTTCCAGATTTCGGGCCAGCCGAAAATGGTCAGCGCCGCGCCGGACAGGCGACCACGCGCTGTCTTGACCAGGTCGAACTGGCCGCTGCCGTCCTTGTCGGCCTCGTTTTCGGCGGTGCCGAAATCCATGGGCACGGTGATGTGGCTGTCGAACGAGAGGATGCGTTCTTGCAGTTCATCGGCCTGTTTCATCACCGCGACCGGGTAGCCGGGGTTGTCGTTGAGCCAGTAATCCCAGGCCGCAAACCCTGCCGCGCCAGCGATGGCCAGCGCCAGGGGCAGGCCAATGAAAAGAGCCTTTTTCGAACGAGGTTTTGTCATTGCCATCTCAGTCAGGTTCGCCGTCGAGGGTGCAGGCGCGGGGGCCTTTGCTATCTGGGAAGAACGAGTGGCCGAGTGGGAAATTTAGTGAGGCTGAGGGCCCCTTCGCGGGCAAGCCTCGCTCCTACAGGTCCTGCGCTGCCTCTGTAGGAGCGAGGCTTGCCCGCGAAGCTCTTAAATTTGTCGAGGCAACAAACGTTCTAGCTTGGATAAAGCCTGCTCCATGGCTGACACAGGTAGGGCAATGACGATTTCTCGACGATGGTTCCTGGCGGGTCTGGCACTGACCGGCGCCGCCCTGCCTGCGGCGTATTACGGGCATCGCGAACTGACAAAACCGGACCCGACCATTACCCCCGGCGAAGCGTCATTCGACGTCGCGGATGTGGCCGGTCAGCGTTTGGCCAACACCTTGCAGGGCGTCTGGGACATTCGCTTCGAGGGGCGTGACGCGGGGCTCGACGGCTTGCCTCGCGAGGGCTTGCAACTGCTGCTCGACGTCGGTCACAAGGGCCGTGGGCTCAACGGTTTTCTCGATACTTTCGAGGCGCTGCGTGCCGCACCGCCACCGCGCTATCGCGTCCTCGGCGATCTGGCGGGCGTAGATAACAAAGAGCTGAGCTGGCGCCTGATCGATTCCCGATCCCCGACCGGGACGCCGGACTACGAATTCACCTTCAAGCTGGACGAAGTCTGGGCCGCGTTCGGCAATGCCGGCAGCGGCACCTTGAGTGGGCGTGTGCTGCGTCTGGATCGTCCGTTGGCCTTGACCGCTCAGGACAACCGTTTCGTCGCGGTCAAACAGGTGTTCCCTGAAGCGCGTGAGCGCACGGGCCTGGGCCCGGCGTTGCTGGCGTGGCTGATTTCGCCCGAGCACCGTTTGTTCCATCAGCTCTGGCACGCCTCCCGCGACAAATGGCACACCTTGTCCGAAGACAAGCGCAACGCCTTGCGCGGCATCGGCTGGCAGCCGGGGCTTCGGGACAAGGAGCGCGATGCGCGGGGGGCGCGCAAGGACCGCAATGGCTCGGGCATCGACTTTTTCTTCATGCACCGGCACATGCTCGGCACCGCGCGCTCCCTGCAAGACTTGCCGTCGTGGCAGCAGTTTCCGTTGCCGCAACCGGAGCTGGTGCGTGATCGCCAGGCCTTTGCCCGTTACTTCGACAACCACGACGGCACCGCTTTGCCGCCGGCCTGGCGCGCCGATGACGATGACGAGTATTCGCAGTGGGTCGCCGATCTCAAGACTGCCGAGACCTATCACAGCAATTTTCAGGTCTGGGAGTCGCGATACCGTGACCCGCGTTACTTGTCGAAATTGACCTTGGGGCAGTTCGGTTCCGAGGTCGAACTCGGGCTGCATGACTGGCTGCACATGCGCTGGGCGTCGGTGCCCCGCGATCCGTCCAACGGCCAGCCTGTGCCGTTCGCGCGGGACACCGCAGACTTTTCCGCCCGTTGGTTCGCGGCGGAAAACGACTTTCTTGGCGACCCGTTTTCCTCCCATGTGAACCCGGTGTTCTGGCATTTCCATGGCTGGATCGATGACCGACTCGAAGACTGGTTCCGTGCGCACGAGCGCTTTCATCCGGGGGAAGTCAGGCGGCTGGAGGTCAATGGTGTGCCGTGGTTCGCGCCCGGTCGCTGGGTCGAGATCGACGATCCGTGGCTTGGCCCGAGCACCCACGGCTGCAACACCACACCGGGGTTGCAGGCGGGCAAGTCGGTGGAAATGGACCCGGAAACCATGAAACTGGCGCTGCGGATTACCTTTGGTGAAGATGAGAAAAAGTTGGAAGACCTGTTCCGCAAGGTGCCGCAACGGCCTTGGTATGCGCGGAATCTGAAGGCTAAACAGAGTCCGGTTTGATTACTGCGTTATCGTTCTTCGCGGGCAAGTCGAATCGTCGCACCGCTCGCTCCTACAGGATTCAGGTGTGCTGCATGATTGGGGCATGACACTTAACCTGTAGGGGCGAGCGGTGCGACGATTCGACTTGCCCGCGAAGGGGCCATCGCTATCAATACAATCACAACACCTGCCACCCACCCCCAAGCGCCTTGTACAACGCAACACTCGCCTGCAACCTCGCCAACCGCAGCTGCACATTCAAATCCTGCGCGGCATACAGCGTGCGCTGGGTCTCCAGCACCGTCAGCAAATCCTCGGCCCCGGCCTGATAGCGGCTTTGCGCAATGTCGAAAGCCGTTTGCGCCTGATTCAATTCTTCACTTTGCCACTGGCGCTGGGCGTCCAGTCCGCGAATGCCGGTCAGGGCTTTTTCCACGTCGGCAAAGCCGTTGATGATCGCGCCACGGTAGGTTTCCAGCAGTTCTTCCTGGCGCGCCGTGGCTTTATCACGTTCGGCGCTCAGGCGACCATTGTTGAAAATCGGCGCGACCAATCCGGCGGTGAGGTTGTAGAACGGGCTGCGCAGCACATCGCTGAAGGTGTCGGCGCCAGAACCGATCTGGGCACTCAATGTCACGGTGGGCAGCATTTTCGCCCGGGCCACGGTCACATCGGCGCGTGCGGCTGCCAGCTGCGCTTCGGCGCGAGCAATGTCGGGGCGACGGTTGAGCAACTCGCTGGGCACGCCCGCACCGATGACCGGCCAACTGAGTTGGTCGAAGCGCTGATCGTCGAGCTTCAGCTCCTGAACCGGACGGCCGAGGAGGGCGGCGAGGGTGATCCGCGCTTCTTCGGCTTGTTGCTGCACCAGCGGCAACTGCCGTTGTTGCGCGGCCACCAGGCTTTTTTGCTGGGCCAGCTCCAGTGCCGTGGCAGAGCCTGAGTCGAAGCGGGTTTGTACCAGGTTCAAAACCTTCTGCGCATTCGCCAGATTGAGCTGCGCAATACGGTGCTGTTCCTGCAATGACAACGCTTGCGCGTAGGTGCTGGCAACCGCGCTGAGCAGCGTCAACTCAACCGTATCGCGATCGAACTCACTGGCTCGCAGGCCGAATTGCGCGCTGTCACGGGAGGCGCGCTGGCCGCCCCAGAAATCGATTTCATAACTGGCGCTGAGGCTGGCGTCGAAGTAATCCACCGCCTTGTTGCTGTCGTCGGCGTACAGTTGGCTGTAGCCGTTGCCGCGCATCAGCTTCTGGCGATTGGCGTTCCCCGCAGCTTTCACTTCTGGCAACAGCGAACCGCCGGCGATCACGGTGGTGGCTTGCGCTTGACGCACTCGGGCCAGTGCGGCCGCCAGGTCATAACTGCCGACGCGGGCCTGTTCAATCAGTTGATCGAGCTGCGGGCTGCCAAAGTGCGTCCACCACTGGGCGTTCTGCATCAAGGCGTTTTCATGGTGTGCCGACTGCCAGGTGGGCGGCGGCTGCAGGCCACTGTCCGGGCGCGGGTCCGGGTTGGCGCACGCGCTGAGCAACACGCAGAGGGTCAACAGGCTGAGTGGCGCTTTCATAGATCGATCATTCACTGGTAAGGGCCGTGACCGGGTCGAGCCGGGCAGCTTTGCGGGCCGGCATGAAGCCGAAGACAACACCGGTGACCAGGGCGCAGCCGAAGGCACCGAGTACCGCTATCAAAGAGAACGCGACGGCCACTTCGCTGAGAATCAGCACGCCGCCGACGATCAGCGCCAGGGCAATGCCGGCGAGGCCGCCGACCACCGAGAGCATCACCGCTTCGGTGAGGAACTGCCGCAGGATGTCGCGCTGACGGGCGCCGGTGGCCATGCGGATGCCGATCTCGCGGGTGCGTTCGCGCACGGTCATGAGCATGATGTTCATCACGCCAATCCCGCCCACCAACAGCGAAATCGCAGCGATCGAGCCGAGCATCAGCGACAGGGTATTTTGCGTGCGCGCTTCAGCCTGAATCATCGCTGCGTTGTTGGTCAGTTCGAAATCCTTTTTGCCGTCGTGCAGGCGCAACATCAACTGCTCGATGGCGGTTTCCGTCTCTTTGACCTTGCGCGCATCGGCCGCGGCGATGGCCACGTACTCGGGGTTGTGGGTGCCGAACAGCCGCACACTCGCGGCGGAATAGGGGATGGCGATGCGGTCGTCGCTGTCGCTGTCACCGGAGCTGGCACCTTTTTCCGCAAGCACGCCGACCACCTGGAAGGGCACGTTTTCGATCAGGATGTACTGGCCGATCGGGTTGGCTACGTCCTTGAGCAATTTGGTCCGTACCTTGTGCCCGATCACCGCGACGGCCGCCGCGTTGCGTTCATCGTCCTGGGTGAAATAGCTGCCTTCGACCACCGGCCAATTGAAGATCGCCGGGAAATTGGTGTCGTTGCCGCCGACGTAGCTCAAGTGGTCGAGGTTGCCGAAGCGCACCCCGGCCTCCTGGCCGTTGACCGGCATGATGCGCGTCACCTGCGGCAGGCTGCCGACCGCCGCGACGTCATCGAGGGTGATGATGCCCAGCGGTGTTCGCGGGTTCGGTGCCGAGCCGCTGAGGTAAATGATGTTCGAGCCGAACGCGCCCATCTGCGCCATCACCTGGCGCTTGCTGCCTTCGCCGACGGCGAGCATCACCACCACCGACGCGACGCCGATGATGATCCCGAGCAGGGTCAGCGCGGTGCGAAACTTGTTGATCCACATCACCCGCCACGCGGCGTGTACCGCGTCCACCAACTCGCCTTTCCAGGCACCGGTGGCCTCGGCGCCTTCGCTCAGGCGCTTGCGCAAATCCACGGCTTGCAGGGCGCCGGGGTTGGCCGAGGTTTGTACGTCGGGGTTGTCGTGGGCACTGTCGCTGATGATCAGCCCGTCGCGGATTTCGATGATGCGTTTGGCCCGGGCCGCGACTTCGCGGTCGTGGGTGATGAGGATCACCACGTGGCCCTGGCTCGCCAGTTCATCCAGCAGCGTCATCACCTCGGCGCCGCTGTGGCTGTCGAGGGCGCCGGTGGGTTCGTCGGCGAGGATGATGTGGCCGCCGTTCATCAAGGCGCGAGCGATGGATACGCGTTGTTGCTGGCCGCCGGAGAGTTGATGCGGGCGGTTGCCGGTGCGTGAGGCGAGGCCGAGGCGGTCGAGCAGGGCGGCAGCGCGGGCATGACGTTCGGCGGCCGGGGTGCCTGCGTAGATCGCCGGCATCTCGACGTTTTCCTGGGCTGAGCCGGACGGAATCAGGTGATAGCCCTGGAACACAAAACCGAAGGCTTCGCGGCGCAGCCAGGCCAGCTCATCGCTGTCGAGCCCGGCGACGTTCTCCCCGGCGAAGCGGTACTCGCCGGACGTCGGGCGGTCGAGGCAGCCGAGGATGTTCATCAGCGTCGACTTGCCGGAACCGGACGCGCCAACAATCGCCACGAATTCCCCGGCATGGATCGACAGGTCGATGCCGCGCAACACGTGAACTTCAGGTGAATCGCCGCCGCCGTAGGATTTGCGGATGTCCTGCAGGTCGATCAGGGGCGTCAGCATCTAGCCGCCACTCCCGTCGACCGGGCCGATCAACAGGTGATCGCCTTCCTGCAAGCCGTCGAGGATTTGCACCCGCAGGCGGTCGCTGATGCCGGTGCGAACGTCGCGTTGTTCGATGCGGCCGTTTTTGGCGACGACCTGAGCGGTCTGGATGTTCGGTTGCGTGCCGCCTTGCAGCGCAGCGATGGGCGCGGTGAGCACGTCTTTCGCCTGGTCGGATACGAAGAACACCTGCGTGGTCATTTCCGCCATCAGCGCGTTGTCGGCGTTATCGACGTCGAGCAGCACGGTGTACAGCACCACGCGAGCGCTGCCGCTTTTGCTCGAACTGGTCGGGCTGCCACCGCCCTGGCTGGTCTGGTCCAACGGTTTGGGCGGCACCGGCAGGATTTGCCGCACGGTGCTGCTCCAACGCCGCTTACCACCGCTGAGGGTGGTGAACCAGGCCGTCATGCCGGGTTTGACGTGGCCGATGTCGGCTTCCGAGACTTCGGCCCAGACCGTCATCGGCGACAACTTGGCGATGCGCAGAATCAACGGAGTTTGTTGTTGTGCGTTGAGGGTCTGGCCGACCCGGGCGTCGAGTGCGACCACGGTGCCGGACATCGGCGCGTAAATGCGCGTGTAACCGAGTTCGGCCTGATCGCTGCGCAGGCTGGCCTGGGCCTGGCGGATCTGCGCCTGGAACATGTCGATGCGCGCCTGGGTGGCGCGCAGCTCTGCCTGGGCCGTTTGCACGTCTTCTTCGCGGGTGGCGCCGCCGGCCTTGAGGTTCTGCTGGCGCTGGAACTTTTGCCGGGCCAGCTCGTGCTGTGCCCGTTGTTCCTCGAGTTGTGCCTTGAGGTTTTCCACGGAAAAACGCCCGGCGTCGAGTTTGGCCTGTTGCGTGGACGGATCGATTTCCACCAGCAACTGGCCTTCCTTGATCACGTCACCGACTTCCACATGGATCTTCTGGATCTGCCCGGACGCCTGCGCACCGACGTCCACGTAGCGTCGAGGTTGCAGGGTGCCCAGCGCCGTGACGCTGCTTTCGATGTCACCCCGACTGACTTGTACGGTGGCGAATTTGTCTCGGCCGGGCGGGATGACCTGCCAGGCAGCCACGGCGATAACGGGGATCAGACAAAGTGCTACAAGCAGGGCGCGTCGGGTGTGTCGGGGACGTTTCATGCAGGGTTCCGGCCAATGGATATCGGCCCGTCGCTCAGCCTGCGCACAAAATCCGGCAACAGTTGAACGCTGTCGGGAAGCCGACAGAGACGGGGAGCTGTCCTTTATACGAGGAAAGAGCCGAGGAATTTAGCTCTCGACACAACCCGACACAATCACATTGCGGGAGCGGCGGGGATCGTATTCACAACACAAAACTTTGTAGGAGCCGGCTTGCTGGCGATGGACGAAAGTGCGCCGCGTTGATTCAGGCAGAACGCGTTATCGTTAACGACCATCGCCAGCAAGCCGGCTCCTACAGGGGATCGGGTGCATAAAATAGCCGGTTGCAAGCAGGGAGTATTGAACAGATCGAAGACTATTTGTCGGGCAAGATGAAGCAATACTTTAAATCTATATGAGAATTACTATAAATTACGCACCTCGAACTGCCACTATCGTGCCACTGCCCATTTCGGCGGTCGTTGCGGTGGCTCAAGGAAAGAAACCGCACCCCTGCGGCCGGGAGTCATGGTTGGAAAACTACTATCGCGAGCTGGTGTGTTTCCTCAACGCCAAGCTGGGCAACCGTCAGGTGGCCGAAGATGTGGTGCATGACGCTTATGTGCGGGTTCTGGAACGTTCCAGCGACACGCCGATCGAGCAGCCCCGGGCATTCCTTTATCGCACCGCGCTCAATCTGGTGATCGACGACCATCGGCGCAATGCGTTGCGTCAGGTCGAATCGCTGGAAGTGCTCGACAACGAAGAACGCTATTTCACCCCGTCCCCGCACAACAGCCTCGACCACGGCCAGCGCCTGGAAATGCTCCAGCGCGCCCTGGCGGAATTGCCACGGCTGTGCCGCGAGAGTTTCCTGCTGCGCAAGATCGATGGCCTGTCGCACCCGGAAATCGCCGAACGCCTGGGGATTTCCCGGGCGCTGGTCGAGAAGCACATCGTCAATGCGATGAAGCATTGCCGCGTGCGGATGCGCCAGTGGGATGCCCACTGATCTTCTCCGGTGGGTAAAAAAACAATATTAAATTTTGTTTCATTGTCCTCGTTCCCTATCAACAGACGACCTGCTGTCCTGCTCAAGGCTGGTCAGGTCACTTAGGCTTACGCCCCACTGTTGAGGGGTTCATCCAGAGGACACTGGAAATGACACAGGCAATTGCATCGCCCATCGTTCACGACCTGATCGGCGTCGGTTTCGGCCCTTCGAACCTGGCGCTGGCCATCGCACTGCAAGAGCGCGGGCCGAGCCAGGGCGAGCTGGATGTACTGTTTCTCGACAAGCAGGCGGACTATCGCTGGCACGGCAACACTCTGGTGACCCAGAGCGAATTGCAGATTTCCTTCCTCAAGGACCTGGTGACCCTGCGCAATCCGACCAGCCCGTATTCCTTCGTCAACTACCTCAAGCACCACGGTCGTCTGGTGGATTTCATCAACCTCGGCACCTTCTATCCATGCCGCATGGAATACAACGACTACCTGTGCTGGGTCGCCGGGCAATTCGCCGAGCAGAGCCGTTACGGCGAAGAAGTGCTGACCATCGAGCCGGTGCTGCACAACCAGCAGGTCGAAGCGTTGCGCGTGATCTCCCGCGATACCCAGGGCCAGCAACACGTGCGCACCGCCCGCTCGGTGGTGGTCAGCGCTGGCGGAACACCGCGCATTCCCGAAGCGTTCAAGGCGCTGAAGGATGACGGTCGGGTGTTCCACCACTCGCAGTACCTGGCGCAGATGGCCAAGCAGCCGTGCGTGAACAATCAACCGATGAGCATCGCGATCATCGGCGGCGGACAGAGCGCGGCGGAAGCCTTCATCGATTTGAACGACAGCTTCCCGTCGGTGCAGGTCGACATGATCCTGCGCGGCTCGGCGCTGAAACCGGCGGACGACAGCCCGTTCGTCAACGAAGTGTTCTCACCGGAATTCACCGACCTGGTGTTCCAGCAGGCGAGCAGCGAGCGCGAGCGTCTGGTCAACGAGTACCACAACACCAACTATTCGGTGGTGGACATTGACCTGATCGAACGCATCTACGGGATCTTCTATCGCCAGAAAGTCTCGGGCATCGCCCGTCATGCCTTCCGCACCCTGACCACTATTGAAAAAGCCACCGCCACCGAGCGCGGCATCGAACTGGCAGTGCGTAACAACGCCACCGGCGAAGTCACGGTTCGGCATTACGACGCGGTGGTACTGGCCACCGGTTATGAGCGTCAGATGCACCGCAAACTGCTGGCACCGCTGGAGCAATACCTCGGTGATTTCGAGGTGGACCGCAACTACAAGCTGATCACCGACGAACGCTGCAAGGCGGGCATCTACATGCAGGGCTTCTGCCAGGCGAGCCATGGTTTGAGCGACACCCTGTTGTCGATCCTGCCGATTCGCGCGGACGAGATTGCCGGGTCTTTGTATGACCATGGCAAGCACCGTGGGCATGGCCGTTCGGTGGTGGACCTGCTGCTCGCGACTGCCAGCTAAATTTTGCGGCGCTCTTGAGGCCGCCTTCGCGAGCAAGCCCGCTCCCACATTGGATCTGTGTACGCAGGACCACATGTGGGAGCGGGCTTGCTCGCGAAGAGGCCCTGAACAACACCAAAAATCTTCAAAGCTGAACCCTCCCTGAAGAACCCCCAGATTCCCCCGCAACACGCCGTTCCTTCGTTTACTCTCCAGAAATCGGGGCGTAAGCTTCGCGCGTTTTCATCAATAGCGGAGACCCACAGTGGGTACTTGTTCGAGTGACAGTAGTCGGCCGGTTTCGATAACCGGCAACAACCCGGCAAGATAACGCGCAACCTTTTGTGCCGTTGTCTCGCCTGATAGCGAGCAGCGGCATCCCGATCGCGGCCTGTCCTGGTCCGTGTCCCGACGTCCTCTCATCGACGCTGAACCGTGCGTGATGTTCGACTTTTTGTCGTCATCGCGGTGCACCGACACGCCTGCTGGAAGGTTTCCCGGCTGACCCTGGGGGAACTGCCATGAACCTGAACCTGCTCAAAGAATTCTTTGCCGGATTCCTGCGCACCCGTCACATCGCCCGACACTTCCGTCGCCTGGCGCTGCTGGAAACCTTCACCGACACCACGGTCAGCCGAGAGGTGCCGCCCACCTTGGCGCAAACCCTGGTGAGCGCCGCCAACAGCGACACCGGCCAACTGCTGCACAACCTCGGCAGCCACACCGACGGCCTGAGCGAAGCCGAAGCCGATGCACTGCGCGTGCAATTCGGCCTCAACGAAGTCGAGCACGAGCAACCGCTGCCGTGGTGGACTCACCTGTGGCACTGCTACAAAAACCCGTTCAACCTGCTGCTGACATTGCTCGCGGTCATCTCGTGGCTGACCGAGGACATGAAAGCCGCCATCGTGATTTTCTCGATGGTGGTGCTCTCGACCTTGCTGCGCTTCTGGCAGGAAACCAAATCCAACCAGGCGGCCGACGCGCTCAAGGCGATGGTCAGCAACACCGCCACGGTGATGCGTCGCGATGCCCTGCGCACCGAAGTCCCCATCAAACAGCTGGTGCCGGGCGATCTGATCGTGCTCTCGGCCGGCGACATGATTCCCGCCGATTGCCGGGTGCTCAGCGCCAAGGACCTGTTCGTCAGCCAGGCGGCGATGACCGGCGAATCGATGCCGGTGGAAAAATTCCGCCACCAGCAGGACAGCGACACCAGCAATCCGCTGGACCTCGACAACATTCTGTTCATGGGCACCAACGTCGTGTCCGGCACGGCGATCGCGGTGATTCTGACCACGGGCAACAGCACCTATTTTGGCGCGCTGGCCCAGCGGGTCGGTGCCACCGATCGCGCGCCGACGTCGTTCCAGACCGGGGTCAACAAAGTCAGCTGGTTGCTGATCCGTTTCATGTTCGTCATGGCGCCGCTGGTGCTGTTCATCAATGGTTTCACCAAAGGTGACTGGACCGAAGCGCTGTTGTTCGCACTGTCGATTGCCGTGGGCCTGACCCCGGAAATGCTGCCGATGATCGTCACCTCGACGCTGGCGAAAGGTGCGGTGTTCCTGTCGCGCAAAAAAGTCATCGTCAAACGCCTCGACGCGATCCAGAACTTCGGCGCCATGGACGTGCTGTGCACGGACAAGACCGGCACCCTGACCCAGGACAAAATCTTTCTGGCGCGCAACGTCGACGTCTGGGGCAACGACTCCGATGACGTGCTGGAAATGGCCTACCTCAACAGCTACTACCAGACCGGCCTGAAAAACCTGCTGGACGTGGCGGTGCTCGAACACGTTGAAATCCACCGTGAACTGAAAGTCGGCACGGCGTTTCACAAAGTCGACGAGATCCCGTTCGACTTCACCCGGCGGCGCATGTCGGTGGTGGTTGCCGAGCGCGGTCAACCGCATCTGTTGATCTGCAAAGGTGCGGTGGAAGAGGTGCTGGCGGTGTGCACGCGGGTGCGTCACGGCGAACGCGATGAAGCACTGAGCGATGAACTGCTGGCGCGGATTCGTCAGGTCACCGCCTCGTTCAATGCCGAGGGGCTGCGGGTGGTGGCGGTTGCCGCGCGGCCAATGATCGAGGGGCGCGAGACTTACAGCCTGGCGGACGAACAGGCTCTGACGCTGATCGGTTACGTGGCGTTTCTCGATCCACCGAAGGAAAGCACCGCCCCGGCCTTGAAAGCGCTGGCCGCGCATGGCGTGGCAGTGAAAGTGCTGACCGGCGACAACGAACTGGTGACCGCGAAAATCTGCCGCGAAGTCGGCCTGGAGCAGCAAGGCCTGTTGATGGGCAACGACATCGAGCGCATGACCGACGCCGAACTGGCGGTGGCCGTGGAGACCACCAACGTCTTCGCCAAACTGACGCCGTCGCACAAGGAACGCATCGTCCGTCTGCTCAAAGGCAACGGCCACGTGGTCGGTTTCATGGGTGATGGCATCAACGACGCCCCTGCGCTGCGCACCGCTGACATCGGCATTTCGGTGGACAGCGCCGTGGACATCGCCAAGGAAGCGGCGGACATCATCCTGCTGGAGAAAAGCCTGATGGTCCTGGAGGAGGGCGTGCTGGAAGGGCGTCGGACCTTCGCCAACATGCTCAAGTACATCAAGATGACCGCGAGTTCGAACTTCGGCAACGTGTTCTCGGTGCTGGTGGCCAGCGCGTTCATCCCGTTCCTGCCGATGCTGCCGATGCACCTGCTGGTGCAGAACCTGCTCTACGACATTTCGCAGATCGCCATTCCGTTCGATAACGTCGATGAAGAAATGCTCAAGCAACCGCAACGCTGGCAACCGGCGGATGTCGGGCGTTTCATGCTGTTCTTCGGCCCGATCAGTTCGATCTTCGACATCACGACGTTTGCCTTGATGTGGTACGTGTTCGACGCCAATACCCCGGACCACCAGACCCTGTTCCAGTCGGGCTGGTTCGTGGTCGGGCTGCTGACCCAGACGCTGATCGTGCACATGATTCGCACGCCGAAGATTCCGTTCCTGCAAAGCCGCGCCGCCATGCCGCTGCTGGTGATGACCGGAATCATCATGGCCGTGGGGATCTTCCTGCCGATGGGGCCCTTGGCGCACTACTTCAAATTGCAGGCGCTGCCATCGCTGTACTTTGTGTTTTTGCCGGTGATTCTGCTGGCGTACATGGCGCTCACCCAGGCGGTGAAGGGCTTCTACATCCGCCGGTTTGGCTGGCAGTAATGCTGCCAGATGTAGGAGCGAGCGGTGCGGCGATCCGACTTGCCCGCGAAGGGCGCGCCTCATTTCCAAAGCAAACCGCGTCATCGTTCTTCGCGGGCAAGCCTTGCTCCTACAAGGAATTGAATACAAGGCTGAAGATTCAGGAAAACATTCATGCAAGCACTCAACAACATCAACCTGACCTCCCTGGTCGACACCCTGGTCAGCCTCAGCGCGGCCTTCATCCTCGGTGGCCTGATCGGCTTCGAGCGCCAATACCGCCAACGCACCGCCGGCCTGCGCACCAACGTGCTGGTCGCGGTGGGGGCGGCGATTTTCGTCGACATGGCCAATCGCCTCGGCGGGGCCGAAGGCGCGGTGCGGGTGGTCGCCTACGTGGTTTCCGGCATCGGCTTCCTCGGTGCCGGGGTGATCATGCGCGAAGAGGGCAACGTGCGTGGCCTCAACACCGCGGCAACGCTGTGGGCTTCGGCGGCGGTCGGTGCCTGCGCAGGGGCCGATCTGGTCCTGGAGGCCTTGCTCGGCACGCTGTTCGTACTGGCGGCCAATACCTTGCTGCGGCCGATCGTCAACAACATCAACCGTCAGCCGCTGGATGTGATTTCGGCTGAAGTTACCAACATCGTTTACGTGATCGCCCGCCGTTCACAACAAAAAGCCGTGCTGGCGCTGCTGGAAGCGGAACTTGAGCGCAGCAATTACCCGGCGAGCGATGTTGATGTACACGCGTTCGGCGCAGATGAAATCGAGGTGGAGGCGACCCTCGCGACGACGTCCGTGGACGGCGACGAGCTGGATGCGCTGGTGGCGCGGATTTCGACATCGACGCTGGTGGTGCAGGCGTTCTGGAGTCCGAGTACGACGGAATAGCGTTGAATCCCCTCTGACAACGGAATAAATGTCTCGGGTTTTAGGAATAGTCCTACAGAAAGCTCATTGGCTCTTCCGTAGCCTTGCGGCCTCACGAATCTGAAACCCTCCTGGGGGCCCCGGTTGCCGAACAAAGCGTTACGTATCCTGATTGCCGACGAGCAGCATTTTCAGCGGATGAGAATCGAGCGCCTGTTCAACCGGCTCGACTATTACCGCGTGGCCCCCGTGCAAAGCCTTGCCGAACTGCTGACCCTGACCGAGTACGGCGGCGTGCCTTTCGACCTGGTGGTCATCAATGCCGCGTTGGCGGACGGGGCCCTGGACCTGCGCGACTTCTTCCTCGATCACCCACAGGTTCACCACGCCTTGATCTATAACGGGCCGCCGACCCCGGCTTGCGGGCAGCAAAAGGTTCAGGTGAGTGATGCTGCATTGCCCGATCTGGCGTGCATTCAACGACTGATGGCGACCGTTGATCCTCAGCTACCGTTCGTCGGTACTGTCATTTCTGTCAGGTAGTCGGGCGCGTGTTTCCGTGCAAGAGTCTTCGCGCAACTGCTGCGTGTAGCCGGGGTCTGACCCATGGGCATTCATTACCCGATCGTCTTGTATCTGCACAGGGAGTTGCCATGAAGTCAGCGGTAATAGCAGACGATCATCCGGTGGTGTGCACTGCAGTCGCGATGCTGCTTACACAGCTGGGATTCAAACTGATTCATAAGGTATCCAACGGCAACGAGGTCTTTTCAGCGATCCGTAAGCATCAACCCGATCTGGTGGTGCTGGATCTGATGATGCCCCGTCTCGGCGGGCTGGAAGTGTTGGCCCGCATTCAGGCCAGTGACGAGCGTTGTCGAGTACTGGTTTTCACCGGGCAAGATCCAAGGTTTTATCAGGACCGCTGCATGCGTGCCAGCGCCAGGGCTTATGTTTCCAAGGCCAACGACTTGAAGCATTTGCACGAGGCAGTGCTGGCGGTGATGGCCGGTTACACCTATTTCGCCAAGTTGCCGTCGAGTTCGGTGTCGTTGAGCACAATGCAACTCAGCGAGATGGAGAGGATCGACAAGCTCTCCGACCGTGAACTGACCATATTCCGGTACCTGGCCGAGGGATTAAGCAACAAGGAAATCGCCAAACTCTTGAACCTGAGCCACAAGACCATCAGCACCTACAAAACCCGTTTGACGGAAAAACTCAATGTGGAGTCCAAGGTTCACTTGAGAGAGACCGCCCAGCGTAACGGTCTGATTTGAGTGAGTACCTCTCGGCAATTGCGTTGGCTGATATCCCTCGTACTCCCGGTCTGTTTGTGGGTATCGACTGCCTATGCCCAACCGCAATCACTGACCCTGCTCGGACGCTCCAGCGTCGACGGCTACGACGTCAAACTGTCGGATGCCGATTCGCGTGTACTGCGCCAGAAAGGCCGGCTGGTACTGGCCGTCTCGGCGCCGGATTATCCGCCCTTCGACATCACCACCACCGGCACCGACTATGAAGGGCTGACGGCTGACTATGCCGGGCTGCTCAAACAGCTATTGAACGTGGAGATCGATGTTCAGCGCTACGCATCTCGGGACGAGGCGGTGCGTGCGATCAAGGAAGGGGCGGCTGACCTGCTGGGAACGGCCAACCGTTATGAGGTCGAGGATCCACACCTGCGGATGTCCAGTGCCTATGCCGATGATCAACCGGTGCTGGTCACGCGCACCGATTCATCCCAGCCACTGGACCCGGACCTTGCCGGTAAACGGCTGGCGATGCTGTACCACTATTTGCCCGAACAGCAAGTGCAGGCTTTTTATCCCAAGGCGAATGTGCAGCTGTTCCCTTCGACGCTGGGCGCGGTGGGCGCCGTTGCGTTTGGTCAGTCGGACGCCTATCTGGGGGACGCCATCAGCGTCAATCACCTGATCAGCAAAAATTACCTCAACAACGTTCAACTGGCGGATTTCTCCCGTATGGAGTCCGGGCGTTTTGCGTTTGCGATGAACCTCGACAACCTCCAGTTGCAACGCATCGTCAACCGGGCGCTGGCGGCGATCCCGACCAATGAACGAATGAATATCCTGCGGCGATGGGGCGGCAGCGGGGCTTCCATTGCCGGCACGCAAGCCTTGCACTTCAGTGTCGCCGAGCAACGCTGGCTCAATAATCATCCACGTGTGCGAGTGGCGATCAACCAAAACCTCATGCCGATTTCCTTTATCGACAGCGAGGGCAAGTACCGGGGCATCAGCATCGATGTGCTGGCGAAAATCAGCTTGCGTACAGGCTTGAAATTCGACATTCAGCCAACCCGGTCAGTGGCCGAATTGTTCGATTGGATCAGGAGCGGTCATGTTGACGTGGTCGCCGGGATCAGCCCCAGCATTGAGCGTGAAACAGAACTGCGATTTACCCGACCGTTTCTGACCAGCCCGAATGTGCTGGTGACCCGCATCGCATCCGACAGCCCGCAGACACTGGACGAGATGGCGGGCAAAAAACTGGCCATCACCCAGGGCAACAGTGCCGGTGAATTCATTCGCCAGCATTTCCCGCAGGTCGAACTGGTCACTGCGCCGTTGACCGCGGACGGGATGGAAATGGTCGCCCAGGGCAGGACGGACGGCGCCATCAACTCGTTGATCGGTGCCCGGATCATGATTTCCCGGCAATACCGCGACCGCCTGCAAGTGACCAGCACCGTCGGCACCGATCCGGCCCGCAGCACCCTGGCGACCGGTCGCGAGGCTGTTGAGCTGCATTCGATCCTGGACAAGGCGCTGCTGAGTATCTCCCCAGAAGAAATCGATGAAATGACCGGTTATTGGCGCAATGACCTGATGGTTGAACAGAGCTTCTGGCTGCGTCACCGGCAGGACATTCTCCAGGCCTTTGTCGGTGCCGGCGCCTTGCTGTTGCTGGCGCTGGCCTGGATCGCCTGGCAGCGCCGGCAGATCCGCCTGCGTCAGCAATTGCTCAGACAACTGCAGGACGCCAAGGACGCGGCGGATGAGGCGAACCGTGCCAAGACCACGTTTCTGGCGACCATGAGCCATGAGATCCGCACGCCGATGAATGCGCTGCTCGGCATGCTCGAACTGGCGCTGAAGCGAGCGGATGAAGGCGTCACCGACCGGTCGGCAATCGAGGTGGCGGCCAATGCCGGGCAACAGTTGTTGGCGTTGATTGGCGACATTCTGGACATCGCCCGCATCGAGTCCGGGCATTTGTCCCTGACGCCGGAACGGGCCAACCTGCGCACGCTGGTCGAATCGGTGTGCCGGGTATTTGAAGGCCTGGCCCGGCAGAAGAACCTGGAGTGGCGCGTCGACCTGGGCGAGCACAGCGACGCCGACGTGTTGATCGACCCCACGCGCTTCAAGCAGGTGCTGTCCAATCTGCTGAGCAACGCGATCAAGTTCACCCAAGAAGGTGAAGTGTGCCTGACGCTGCGAGTCGAGCGCCGTGCGGCCGGGCAACTGGCGGTCTCGGTGCGCATTGAAGACACCGGCATCGGTATCAGCGAGATCGATCGGCAGCGACTGTTCAGCCCGTTTGTGCAGGCGCAAAACAGCCAGCAAACAGGTCGAAACGGCTCGGGTCTGGGGCTGGTGATCAGCCGCACGTTGTGCGAAATGATGGGCGGGCAATTGCAGCTTGCCAGTGTGTTGGGGAAGGGCACGCGGATTGATGTCTGCCTGGATCTGCCCGCGTTGCAACCGTTGCCGTCCAGCGAGTCACCTGACCGAGAGGAACAGGTGCAGACCCGGCCGCTGACCATTCTGGTGGTCGATGATTACCCGGCCAATCGATTGCTGCTCTCACGGCAGTTGAGCTACCTGGGCCACCGGGTGATGGACGCCGAGGACGGTCAGCAAGGTCTGGATCGGTGGCGCGAGTATGAGTTTGATGTGCTGATTACCGACTGCAACATGCCGGTGCTCAGCGGCTATGAGTTGGCCGGGGCCATCCGCGATGAAGAGCAGGTTCAGGGATTGCAACCGATCCTGATTCTGGGATTGACCGCCAATGCGCAGCCCGAGGAGAAGGCCCGTTGCCTGGAAGCGGGGATGGACGACTGCCTGTTCAAACCGATCCGCCTGGCGGATCTGGGCGCCTGGTTGGCGTCCAGATTTGCCGATGGATCACCGGTGCCGCCCCTCGAAACACCCTCAACCGCCGAAATCGACTTGAGCGGTCTGGAGCGCTACGTCGGCAAGGACGACGAGCTGATCAAACAATTGCTGAGCGACCTGGCCGCGACCAATCGCAAGGATCGGCAGGAGTTGCTCAAGGCTCATGCCCGTGGTGAACAGCATGCCCTGTGCACGTTGGCGCACCGCATCAAGGGCGGGGCGCTGATGGTGCGGGCGGACGGTCTTGTCAAATGCTGCAAGGACCTCGAGCATGCCTGCGGTGATGGCCGTCCAGAGCTGATCGACAAAGCCGTCGATCAGCTGGCTAAGACCATGAGGCGCCTCGACGAACAGCTGGCGCGGGGCTGACGCTTAATCCCAGTTCGGCGCGATGCCTTTGGGGCTGGTCAGGCGGTGGGCGCGTTCAAGGCCGGCGATCAGTGCCATGTCGGCGTCGCTCAGGGTCAGGGCGCAGGCCTTGAGGTTGCTTTCCAGGTTGGCGCGCTTGGTGGATGACGGGATCACCGCGTAACCCGATTGCATGGCCCAGGCCAGGGTGACTTGCGCAGGCGTTGCTTGCAGACGCTCGGCGATCTGCTGGATGACCGGGTCTTTCAGCACTTCGCCGTATGCCAGGGTCATGTAGGAGGTGATCTGGATGTCCTGGCTCTGCGCGAACTCGACGACCTTGCGGTTTTGCAGGTACGGGTGCAGTTCGATCTGGTTGGTGGCGATGTGATCGGCACCGATGGCGGCGATGGCTTGCTTCATCAGGTCGACGGTGAAGTTGGAGACGCCGATCTGCCGGGTCAATCCGAGTTTTTTGGCTTCGAGCAACGCGCCCATGAATTCTTCGACCGGCACCTGGTTTTCCGGCGATGGCCAGTGGATCAGTGTCAGGTCGAGGTAGTCGGTCTGCAGTTTTTGCAGGCTCTCTTTGAGGCTGTCGATCAAGCGGTCCTTGGCGAAGTTGGCGACCCAGATCTTGCTGGTGATGAACAGTTCTTCACGGGCAATGCCGCTGGCTGCGATGGCCTCGCCGACCTCGGCTTCGTTCTCGTAGATTTGCGCGGTATCGATGGCGCGGTAGCCCAGTTCCAGGCCAGTGCTCACCGAATCAATGACCACCTGGCCTTGCAAGCGAAACGTACCAAGACCGAATGCGGGAATAGACATCAATGACTCCAGGGGTTGCAGTGGGAATGGGCACGAGTATCCGTGCCTGCATCCTTGAGAAAAACCGCTGGATGGGCAAAGCAATGTTTACCGCAAGTCATGAATCGTAAGGCAAGAGGATTCGCGGTGTTGCAACGGACGCCTTCGCGGGCAAGCCTCGCTCCTACAAGAACATCACACGCCCCTGTAGGAGCGAGCGGTGCGGCGATCCGACTTGCCCGCGAAGGCCGCGACTCGGTTTCGGATCTTATCCGCGAGCCTCAAGAATCATGCAAGTCGTCGACCCCGTCGCATACAACCGCCCATCCACATCATAAATCCGCCCCTCGGCCAGCGCCGTCGAGCGCCCCAGGTGCACAATCTTGCCCTCGGCCCGCACCGGTCCGCTGGCGCCGGTCAACGCGCGGACATAACTGATGCGCAGATCCAGCGTCGTATACCCCTGGCCCTTTTTCAGCTGCGTATGAATCGCGCAGCCCATGCACGAATCCAGCAAGGTCGCCGCATAGCCGCCATGCACGCTGCCCAGCGGGTTGTAATGCCGGGCGTCCGGCGTGCCCTGGAAGATGAACAGCCCGGCCGACCATTCGATAGGGATGAAATCCATCAGCGTGCCAATCGGCGGCGAGGGCAGTTCACCGTTGCCGATGCCCTCGAAGAACTCGGCCGGCGACAGCGCGCTGACCTCGGCCAGCGACAGGCTGCCGGGCCCGGCCAGACGTGCGCGCATGGCGTCTTCCTGAACGATCCATTGGGCGAGGGTGGCTTCTCGGTTGAGGCTTTGCATGTTCAGTGTCCTCGGACGGGCGCAGATATTATGGTTGTAATTTGCGCTGATATTATGTCCGAAATAAAAACTCCGCCAGCCCCCACTCATCGGCCCTGTAGGAGCGAGCCTGCTCGCGATGGAGGTCAACGGTAACGCAGCCAGTCTGACACCCCGTGGAGCTCTCACGTTTTTCGCGAGCAAGCTCGCTCCTACAGGTTCGTCCGTGTCGGCAAAAAAGGGCTAGGCGATGTCGCTGTGGGTGAATTCCTCACCGAGAAAGTCAATCAACGTCCGCACCGACGGCAGCAACCCACGGCGAGAGGGGAAGATCGCATGGACGATCCCGCACTTGGGCGCCCAGCCCGGCACCAGTTCGACGAGGCGTCCGGCGGCAATGTCATCGCGCACCACCACGCTGGGCAGGTGCGCGACGCCAATCCCTGCGAGCACCGCGTGACGCAGGGCCAGCAAGTCATCGGTGACCATGCGCGGCGCGTGTCGGATCAGCGCGCTGGCGCCGTTCGCACCGAACAATTCCCACTGATATTCACGCTGTGCCGCGCCCCAGTGCACGCTGGGCAAACCGCTGAGGTCGGCCGGGGAGGCGGGCGTCGACAAGCGTTCGGCAAAGGCCGGGCTGCCCACCAGGCATTGGGTGCTGTTGCCCAGCACCTTCATCACCATGTCGGTGTTTTCCAGCGGCGGAAAGCGCACGCGCAAGGCAATGTCGAAACCCTCGTGGATCAGGTCGACCCGGCGGTTGGTGCTTTCGATGAACAACTCCACCAGCGGGTATTTGAGCATGTAGCGGGTCAGCATCGGCCCGACCCAGGAGTTGAGCAACGCGGTCGGGCAACTGATGCGCACCAGGCCCTGGGGTTCGGAGCGGTTGCGTTCGATCAGTTCGGCGGCGCTTTCCGCTTCCACGCGCATGGCCAGGCAGCGCTGGTAATAGGCCTGGCCGATTTCGGTCAGCGAACAATGCCGGCTGGTGCGGTGCAACAGACGTACACCGAGGCGCTCTTCGAGCTCGGCGATGCGCCGGCTGAGCTTCGATTTGGGCATGTCCAGCGCCCGCCCGGCCGCAGCGAAACCCTGATGTTCCACCACTTGGGTGAAGTAGTAGAGGGTGTTGAGGTCTTCCACCATCGTTCTCCATATAGAACGCTAAGGCTGATTTTTGCAGTCTAGCGCACCAAAGGGTTCGGTTTTAAGCTTTGTCCATCGCGTCAAACCACAGATTTCGGAGGCAGCATGAAAAACATCATCGGCATCTACACCAGCCCACGGACCCATTGGGTTGGCGACGGTTTTCCGGTTCGTACGCTGTTTTCCTACGACAACCTGGGCAAACACATCAGCCCGTTTTTGCTGCTGGATCACGCCGGCCCTGCTGAATTCACCCCGACCACCGAGCGTCGTGGCGTTGGTCAGCATCCGCACCGCGGTTTCGAAACCGTGACTATCGTTTACAAGGGCGAACTGGAGCACCGCGACTCCACCGGCAGCGGCGGCAAGATCGGCCCGGGCGATGTGCAATGGATGACCGCCGCCTCGGGGATTCTCCACGAAGAGTTCCACTCCGAAGGCTTCGCCAAAACCGGCGGCACCCTGGAAATGGTCCAGCTGTGGGTCAACCTGCCGGCCAAAGACAAAATGGCCGACGCCGGTTACCAGACGATTCTCGACGGCGACATTCCGAGCATCCCGCTCAAGGACGAGGCCGGCAGCCTGCGCCTGATCGCTGGAGAATTCGACGGCCACACCGGCCCGGCACGGACATTCACCCCGGTCGATGTCTGGGACCTGCGCCTCAACGGCGGCAAGTTGCTGACCCTCGATCTGCATGAAGGTCGCAACACCGCACTGGTGGTGCTGCGTGGCACGGTTCAGGTCAACGGCCTGGAGCTGGTGCGCGAAGGGCAGTTGGCGTTGTTCGAACGCAATGGCCACCAGCTCAGCCTGGAAGCCAATAACGACGCCGTCGTGTTGCTGCTCAGCGGCGAGCCGATCGACGAACCCATCGTCGGCCACGGCCCGTTCGTGATGAACAGCGAGCAAGAGATTCACCAGGCCTTTGCCGATTTTCAATCGGGCCGGTTTGGACGGATGAGCGGTTGATACACGGATAGATGGTTGCACCGCGCCAGGCTTGACTGACTACGCTTGTCTGGCCGCGTCTGAATGATCAATCAAAACACCCCCACGCCGAACTGTTCGGCATCGATTAAAACCGAGGATGACCCCATGACTACTTCTTACAAACGTCTCGACAAGGATAACGCCGCCGTTCTGTTGGTGGATCATCAGGCTGGCCTGCTGTCTCTGGTGCGGGACATCGAACCGGACCGTTTCAAGAACAACGTGCTGGCCCTGGCCGACCTGGCCAAGTACTTCAAATTGCCGACCATCCTCACCACCAGTTTCGAAACCGGCCCCAACGGCCCGCTGGTGCCCGAGCTCAAAGCGCTGTTTCCGGATGCGCCTTACATTGCCCGTCCTGGCCAGATCAATGCCTGGGACAACGAAGACTTCGTCAAGGCGATCAAGGCCACCGGCAAGAAGCAACTGATCATCGCTGGCGTGGTGACCGAGGTGTGCGTGGCATTCCCGGCGCTGTCGGCACTGGCGGAAGGTTTTGACGTGTTTGTGGTGACGGACGCTTCCGGCACGTTCAACGAGCTGACCCGCCAATCGGCCTGGGACCGCATGTCGTCTTCCGGCGCGCAACTGATGACCTGGTTCGGCCTGGCCTGCGAGCTGCATCGCGACTGGCGCAACGACGTGGAAGGCCTGGCGACCCTGTTCTCCAACCACATCCCGGACTACCGCAACCTGATGACCAGCTACAACACGCTGACCAATAGCAAATAATCACTGACACACATCACCCCTGTAGGAGCCGGCTTGCTGGCGATAGCGGTAGAGCAGTCAACAATTGAGTGACTGTCAGACCGCCATCGCCAGCAAGCCGGCTCCTACAGGTTTTTGTGTTGTTCTCAAGCCTGCGTTTGCTCCTACACTGTGCCCATCCGTACATGGCTGGAGTTGCTTGATGCTGTCACTGCTTACCAATCACCCGCTGGTCTGTGCCCTGATCCTGATCATCATCGATCTGGGGCTGTGGCGCTTGATCAGTGCCAGTGGCAGCAACTGGAAACTGTTGGTGCGGCTGCTGATTTTCACGTTGTTCAGCATCCTGTTGTTCAACGAAGGCCTGAACCCTCTGGAGCCCGCGCCCTGGGCGGACAACGTGCCGTTGCACCTGGCGGCGACCGGCTTGCAGATTGGCTGGTGGCTGTTCGGCGCGCGCACCCTGACGGTGTTGATCGGCGCAGGGATGATGCAACGGGTCGGGCACACCGGTCGCCTGCTCCAGGATTTGCTGGGCGCGGTGATTTTCCTGATCGCGATCATCGCGGCCCTGGCGTACGTGCTCGACCTGCCGGTCAAAGGCGTGCTGGCGACGTCCGGCGCGTTGGCGATCATCGTCGGCCTGGCGTTGCAAAGCACCCTCAGTGACGTGTTCTCGGGGATCGTCCTCAACACCACCAAACCCTATCAACTGGATGACTGGATCTCCATCGACGGCACCGAAGGTCGGGTCACCGACATCGATTGGCGCGCCACGCGCCTGCAAACGTCCCAGGGCAGCATGGCGGTGATCCCCAACTCGCTGGCGGCCAAGGCCAAGATCATTAACTTCAGCCGGCCGAGTGACATTTTCGGCGTGTCGATCAGCTTGCAGTTGAGCCCGCACGCACGTCCGCAAACGGTGATCGATGCGCTGGAGCGGGCGATGGAGGGGTGCCGATACCTGCTGGCCAAGCCGGCGCCGTGTGTCGCGCTCAAAGGTTCGAGCGCCACCGGCGTGGAATACGAAATCAGCGGTTTCGTGGTCTCGATGGACCAGAAACGCATGGTGCGCAATCTGCTGTTCGATCTGGCGTTCCGGCACTTGCAGGCATCCGGCGTGAGCCTGTTGTCCAGCGTCGAATCGAATGCACCGGTCAACCTGTCGCGGCCACGGGCGTTGCTGGAAAGCTCGGCGATCTTCTCGACTTTGCGTCAGGAAGAGAAAGAAACCTTCAGCCAGCACATGACCCTGCAAAACTTCCGCGCCGGGGAAATGATCCTGCCGGCGGGGGAGGTCAGCGATCATCTGTTTATCATCGAATCCGGCGTGGTCTCGGTGGCGTTGAGCCGCGCCGGGGGCAAGTTCGAGTCCGGGCGCATGGGGCCGGGCGAGGTGATCGGCGAGGGCGGGATCCTGTCGGACACGGCGCTGCCGGCGGACTTCAGCGCCAAGACCGCTTGCAGCCTGTACCGGATCGAAAAGGACTACCTCAAACCGTGCCTGGATGCGCGGCATGACATCGGCGAAGCGATGAAGGCGTTGCTGGATTTCCGTTTGCACAAGGCACAGACGTTGACCCAGGAAACGCCGAAGGTGGTGGAGAAGAAGGGGTTTTTGCAGTGGTTGCGCAGTCGGGCTTAGCGGTTGGTGTTGGATGGCCGCTTCGCGGTTCGCGGGCAAGCCTCGCTCCTACAGGGGGATGAGTTGTACCTGTAGGAGCGAGGCTTGCCCGCGAAGGCAATATTGGCCTCACCACAAACAATCAGAAATCCAGCGTCGCCGACACCTTCAGCGTCCGCGGCGTCCCCTGCGTCAGGTACCCGCCATTCGCCGAGGCCCAATACGCCTTGTTCGCCACGTTCTCCAGATTGGCGCGCAAGGTGATGTACTTCTCATCCATCTTGAAGGCATACCGCGACCCCACATCAAAGCGGTTCCACGCCGGAATGCTCTGGGTGTTGGCGGCGTTCAGGTATTGCCCGCCGGTGCGCAGCATCCGCGCACTGAGCGCCGCGCCTTCGATCCCCGGCACGTCCCAATCCGCCCCGACGTTGAGTTGAAAACGCGGTACGCCGACAGCGCGGTTGCCGTCGTTGACCCCGTTGGTGCTGCCTTCGATTTCGGTCTTCATCAGCGTCGCGCCGCTCAGCAGGCGCAGACCATCAAGCGGCTCGCCATAGACGTTCAACTCCACGCCTTTGTTTTGCTGCTCGCCATCGACCCGGAAGATCCCGTCCTGGGTGTAGCTCGACGGTTGTTCGATGCGGTACACGCCCAGGCTCGCGCCATAGGTGTCCATGTCCAGGCGCACGCCGGCTTCGATTTGCTTGCTGCGCACCGGGGCGAAGGTCTCGTCGCGGTTGATCGCGCTGGTCGGCGGCGTGGGCCCCTTGGCCAGGCCTTCGATGCGGTTGGCGTAGAACGAAACGTGTTCCCATGGCTTGATCACCAGGCCATAGACCGGCGTGCTGATCGACTCTTCATAACTTGAAGTGCGCGCGCCGGTGGTGGTGTTCCAGCCGTCGACGTTGAGTGTCTGGCGCCGTACGCCGAGGGTGAGCAAGACGCGATCATCGATGAAGCCCAGGGTGTCGGACACCGCCGCGCTGCGCAGGGTGTTCTTGCCGACGATGCGCGGGTCGTGAATGTCGCTGGCAAACGATGTGGGGCTTGGGCGCGGTTTGTCCGTGACGTCGTAGAGATTGGTGCTGTAGCGCGTGGCGGTTCCTATGGTTTCGAACGCCGAGCGTTGCTGGCCCCAGATACCCGCGAGGCCCAGGTTCAATTGGTGACTGATCGGCCCGGTGTTCAAGTGGCCGTTGAGGCCGGTCATCAGGCTTTTGTTGTCCTCGTCGTGAGGCGAGTAAAGCATGCCGCCCCGGGCATTACCGTTGAGGTCGGTGACGGTCAGCGACGAATACACGCCGTTCTCCCGCGTGTGTTTGGCGCCGCCGGACACATAGGCGGTCCAGTTGTCACTGAGGTCGTACTCGGCGCGGGCCATGCCGAAGGTGTCTTCCAGTTGCGAGTAGCTCCAGCTCTGTGCGTAACCGGCGTTGGCATCCGGCACCTTGGGCGCTTTGCTCAAGGTCGAATCGACATAGATCACCGAGCGGCCCTGATTGATCACCTGTTTCTGATAGCCCAGGTCCGTCGACACCCGCAGGCGATCACCCCGGAAGTCCAGGCTTACGCTGATCAGCGACGAGCGACGGTCTTCGTCATCGACGGCGGTGGCGCCTTCGCGTTGCAGCAGATTGACCCGCGCGCCGAATCGGTTGTCTTCGCCAAAGCGCTGGCCCAGGTCCAGATGCCCGCCGACCCGGCCATCGTCGCTGTAATCGAGGGTGACGCTGCGGGTCGGCACATCGCTGGCGCGTTTGGGTTGCAGGTTGACGCCACCGCCAATCCCGCTGCCACTGGGCGTAACACCATTCACAAAAGCATTCGGTCCCTTGAACAACTCGACCCGTTCCAGCGCTTCGGTGGCGATGATCTGCCGGGGCAGGATGCCGTAAAGACCGTTATAGGAAATGTCATCGGACAGCAGCGGCAAGCCGCGGATCACGAACACCTGGGAGAAGTTGCCAAAGCCGGCGGACTGCCGCACCGAAGCGTCGTTGAGCAACACATCGCCCACAGTCTGCGCTTGCTGGTCGGCGATGGTTTTGGCGGTGTAGCTGGTGACGCTGAAGGGCAGGTCTTTCAAGGCCTGGTTGCCGAGCATGCCGATCTGCGCAACCTTGGCGACCTGACCGCCACCGTAGGTGTCCGCGTTGTCGTCGCGCAGGGCGCTGACGCTGGTGGCGCCCAACTCCAGTGCACCGTTGGCAGAGACTCGCGGCGCCACGGTGTAACCGTTTCCGCCCGTGCTGATCAACTCGAAACCGCTGCCCTCAAGCAATTGCGCGAAGCCTGATTGCACGCTGTAGTTGCCTTGCAATCCCGGACTCTGGCGATTGCCCAGTTGCGCCGGATCGAACGACAACGGCACGCCGACCGCCACGGCGAATTGCGCCAGGGTATGGCTGAGCAAGCCCGGCCCGATGTCGACGTTGCGGCTGGCACTTTCGCTGACGGTGTCAGCGGCATGGCTGTTGATCGGCAGCAACGCGGTAAAGGCCAGGGCAATGCTCAAGCTCAGGGCCTTGAGCGGGAAATCGGCGGGGCGGTGCAGCGGTGTCGAAGTCATTCGGCGTTCCTGTCGAGCGCGTGGAATTGAAGAGGTCTATCCACACACCGAACGAAACGCGGAAAGGTGTCAGGGGACTGTGAAATAGTTTTTCAGCGCACTCAGACCCGCGGCTCGACCGACAGCCAGTAGCGGGTCAGGCTGCTGATTTTCAGTGGCAGCGTATCGCTGAGCAGACGCAGGCTGGCATCGGTGTCACGCAGGGAAAACGCCCCCGACACCCGCAACCCCGCGACATCCGCATGACAACGCAACACGCCGGGGCGATAGCGGCTCAATTCGCCGAGCAATTCGTCCAGGCGCATATTGCTCGCCAGCAACATGCCCTTGTCCCAGGCCAGGGCGCTGGTGTCGAAAGGTTCGAGCGGGTCGAGGCGATTGAGCTTGAAGCTCTGACGCTCACCGGCCTTGAGCGTCGTGCTCTGCTGGAGCAACTGCGGCGTGACTTCCACCAGCCCTTCGAGCACCGACACCTGGCTTCGCGAGCCAGTGATGCGCACGCAAAACCGCGTACCCAGCGCACGTGCGATGCCTTGCGGGGTTTCGACGATAAAGGGCCGGGCGCCGGGGTCCTTGGCGGTGCTGATCAACACTTCGCCATCCAGCAGCACCACTCGGCGTTCGCGCGGGGTAAAGGCAATGTCCACCGCACTTTCGGTGTTGAGCAGCACCTGACTGCCATCGGGCAGTTGCAGGTTTTTCTGTTCGCCCACTGCCGTGCGCTGATCGGCGGTCCATTGTTGCCAGGACACGTGTTGCGAGGCGATGCCCAAGGGGCCGGCCATCAGCAGCAAGCCAATACGCGTGAGGGTCTGGCGGCGGCTCAGACCATCCTTGCGTGCCGCTCGCTGCAGGGTCTGGATGGCCAGGTTGGCCGGCACGCTGCGAAATTCTCCGAGCAGCGCTTCGGCCCGTTGCCAGGCCAGCGCATGCTCGGCACTGCGATTGCGCCATTGGGCAATGGCGTGATGGTCGGACGGCGTCGCGCTGCCTGAATGCAACTGCACCAGCCAGTCGGCGGCTTCACCGAGAATGTGCGGGTTGATCATCGACGAATTCATCAGGCGACACTCAGGCAGGCAATGAACGCGGTGCGCATGTGCCGTTTGACGGTGATCAGCGACACATTCAGGCGTGCGGCGATCTGGTTGTAGGTCAACCCTTCGATCTGTGACAGCAGGAAGGTTTCGCGAGTGATGGCCGGCAATTCGCGCAACAGCGCTTCGATGCGCATCAGGGTTTCGAGAATCAGCAGGCGGGTTTCCGGTGACGGCACCTCGGCGGCCGGCAGGTGGGCAATGGTCTCCAGATAAGCGCGCTCGATGTCCTGTCGACGCCAGCGATCAATCACCAGGCCCTTGGCGATGTGCGTCAGCAGTGCCCGGGGCTCGCTGCCCCAGGGCTTGACGACTTGCCGGGTCAGCAAACGCAGGAACGTATCGTGGGCCAGGTCCGCCGCGTCGCAGCGATTGCCGAGTTTTCGCTGCAGCCATCCCTGCAGCCAACCGTGGTGTTCGCTGTAGAGGGTATGGATTTGCTGGTTCAAAGGCTGGTCGGCTGACGACATGGGGGACTGATACTCTTTTCCGGCGTCCTGGCCTGATGCAATTAAGAATTGATCGCATTCTAGTGGCGAGGACCGAGTGCTGGCAATCAGCCCGACAGACTATTTTTCGCCCCCCCTGTAGGAGCCGGCTTGCTGGCGATAGCATCACCTCGCTCATCAATTTGCTCCGAGTTGCCCGCATCGCCAGCAAGCCGGCTCCTACAAGGGCGGCGGCGGTCTACTCGACTTTTGAGAAATTGGATATTCCAGCAGCCGGCCTGCGGGACTAACTTAGCTCCACCCCCACTTGCTCCTGGAGCCTGCCATGAAACCTCGTATCGATTTCTACACCGCGTCCCCTGATGCCCTCAAAGCCATGATCGCCCTGGAAACCGCCGTTTCGAAGCTGCCGCTGGAAAAGACCCTGATCGAACTGGTCAAGCTGCGTGCATCGCAAATCAACGGCTGCGCCTTCTGCATCGACATGCACACCGCCGATGCAATCAAGGGCGGCGAAACCCCGCGTCGCCTGTTTGCCGTGACCGCCTGGCGCGAGGCGCCGTTCTTCACCGAGCGCGAACGTGCTGCGTTGCTCTGGACCGAGTCCCTGACCCAACTGAGCCTGACCCACGCTCCGGACGAAGATTACGAAGTGGTCGCTGCGCAGTTCAGCCCCAAGGAAATGGTCGACCTGACCGTGGCGATTTCCACCATCAACAGCTGGAATCGTCTGGCCGTAGGCTTCCGTAAAACGCCTCAGGCCTGATCAGTGAGCGTCCGCTGACGGCGCGGCCGGTGGTTGCACCTTGCGCATCAAGGGCACCATCGCCGTGGCGATGATGAAGCAGACCATGATCATCAGAAACGCATCGCCGTAGGTTTGCGTCTGCGCTTCGCGGTAGGTCAGCAGCCATAACTGGTGCAGGCTGGCGGTGACGCCCACGTCACCGCTTTGGCCGAGTGTGGCGAAGTTGTTGCCGACCTGGGACAGCCATTGATTCAGGGCTTCGTTGGTGCTGTTGAGGTTTTCCGCCAATCGTGTGAAGTGCAGGTTGGTGCGGTCATTAAGGATCGTCGCGCAGGCGGCGATGCCAATGGCTCCGCCCAGGTTTCGCATCAGGTTGAACAGCCCGGAAGCGTGTTTGAGTCGCGCCGGCGCCAGACCGCCGAGGGTCAAGGTGACCGCCGGTGGCACCGCCAATTGCTGGGCAATTCCGCGCAGCGCTTGCGGCAGCATCAATTCCTTGTCTCCCCAGTCATGGGTGATCGGGCTGAAATCCCACATCGACAAAGCGAACAATCCAAGGCCGGTCATCATGACCCAGCGCAGATCGATGCGGTTGGCCAGAAAGGCGTACAGCGGAATCGCCATGATCTGGAACACCCCGGTGGAGAAAACCGCCAGACCAATGTCCAGCGCGCCATAACCCCGCACCCGGCCGAGAAACAGCGGCGTCAGGTAAATCGTGGCAAACAGGCCGATCCCGGTGACAAACGAGAAGAAGCAGCCGAGGGCGAAGTTGCGGTCTTTGAGGGCGCGCAAATCGACGATCGGATTGGCTACGTGCAAGGTCCGGCCGATGAACGCCAGGCCCGCCAGGCCGCTGATCCAGGCGGTGATCAGAATCGTGCGGTCGCTGAACCAGTTCCAGCGCGGGCCTTCTTCGAGGGTGTATTCCAGGCAGCCGAGAAACAGCGCCAAAAACACCATGCTCAAATAGTCGGCGCCCTTGAGCAGCGACAGTTCCGGCTGATCGATCTTCACCAGCATCGGCACCGCCACCGCGACGAAAATCCCCGGCACCAGGTTGATGTAGAACAGCCAGTGCCAGGAGGAAACATCGGTGATCCAGCCACCAATCACCGGCCCCAGTGTCGGTGCCAAAGACGCCACTGCGCCGATGGTCGCGGCGGCGATCACCCGTTGTTTGCCGGTGAAGAAAAAGAACGCCGTGGTGAACACCAGCGGGATCATCGAGCCGCCAAGAAACCCTTGCAGGGCGCGGAAGGCGATCATGCTCTGAATGTTCCAGGCCGCGCCGCAGAGCAGGCTGGCCAGGGTGAAACCCACCGCGGATGCGCAGAACAGCCAGCGGGTCGAGAACACGCGGGAGAGCCAGCCGGACAGCGGAATCACGATGATTTCGGCGATCAGGTAGCTGGTCTGCACCCACGCCGTTTCGTCAGTGCCTGCCGAAAGTCCGCCGCCGATATCGCGCAACGAGGCCGAGACGATCTGGATATCCAGCAGGGCAATGAACATGCCGATGCACATGGTGGCGAAGGCGAACACCTTGGTCGCCGTCGCCATGTTCGCGGCGTTGAACGGCTGCGCGGGGGCGGCGAGGGCGCGGTTCATGGCGCGCTGGCCACGGCAGGCGTTTCAGGCTCCTTGCGTGTGTCGACTTCAGCGGTCACCGACAGGCCGGGACGCAGATGCCCGAGCACGCCGTCGGCAGGATCGAGCACGATCCGCACCGGCACTCGCTGCACGATTTTGGTGAAGTTGCCGGTGGCGTTTTCCGGTGGCAACACGCTGAACTGCGAACCGCTGGCCGGCGCGAGGCTGTCGAGGTGCCCGTGGAATACCTGCCCGGAGAGCACGTCGGCGTGAATGATCACCGGTTGGCCCGGTGTCATGTGCGCCAGTTGGTCTTCCTTGAAATTGGCATCGACCCACAGCCCGCTGGCCGGCACCACTGACAACTGCTGCGAACCGGCCTGCGCATACGCACCGACCCGAGCCCGGCGATTGCCGATCACGCCATCCATCGGTGCGCGCAATTCGGTGTAGCCGACGTTCAATTGCGCCAGGTCTCGTTCGGCCCGGGCTTGCATCAGCGCGGCACGTGCTTGCTGTTTCTGAGTGTCGATCACGTTCAATTGGCGTTGCGCCGCCAGCAGTTCAGCCTGGGCTCGAGCGCTCAACGCCTGGGCGGTCTTGAAGGTGGCGTCGGCCCGTTGCGCACTTTCAACGGAGACAGCGTTGCTGCCGACCAGGCGTTTGTAGCGTGCATTGTCGTCCCGTGACCGGGCCGTTTCTGCGCCGGTGGCATCGATCCCCGCACGGGCCTGACTGATCACTGCGTGTTGCAGTTGTTCGGTGGCGTCGAGGTTGGCCAGCAAGGCTTCTTGCGCGGCCACCGCGCCTTCGGCCTTGGCCAGGTTGGCGCGGTAGTCACGGGAATCGAGGCGGATCAACACATCGCCGGCCTTCACTTTCTGGTTGTCGCTGACCAGCACTTCTTCGATGTAACCCGCGACCTTCGGCCCGATCACCGTCACGTCGCCGCCAATGTAGGCGTCATCGGTTTCTTCGATGAAACGCCCGGCGGTCCACCAATGGGCGGCGTAAAGGCCTGCAAATACCAGGGCAGCAATGGCCAGCGTCAGCAGGATCAGGCGCTTGAGCAGGGGAGGCTTGGGTGTGCTCACCGCAACGGCAACGTCGGGTTCAAGGCTGGGCATGCTGGTCATGGAGGATTACCTGTGGGAATCGGCGTTTAATTACGTGCGTAATATGACGTATGTAATATTTGGTCGCGATTAATTTCTGCTGCCGATCGTCAGGTGCTTATTTTCGCCAGTGGCCAGGGGTGATGCCGGTCATGTCCCTGAAGAAGGCAATAAACGCACTGTCACTGGCAAAACCCAGTGCGAAGGCGCTGTAACCGATGTTTCTGCCGGTAGTGAGCAGTTCGATGGCCCGCATCAACCGCCACTGTTGGCGCCATTGCTGATAGCTCATGCCGGTTTCGCGCTGGAAGATTCGCCCGATGGTTCGGCCACTGGCGCCGATCTGCGCTTGCAGGACCTGAAGTTCGGGCGGTAGCTGATCGAGCGTTGCAAGCAGCGGCGCCAGGCGTTTGTCCCAGGGCAATGGCAGCAGCATCGGCTGCTGTGCGGCGTCACGGATTTCGCTGAGGCACAGGCCCAGTAAATGAACGAATTTGCCGTGCTGCCAATCGGTGTCGAATTCCGCTTGGGCAATCGATTCCAGCACGGCCCGCAGCAATGGGCTGACTTCAATCACGCAGACGTGTTGCGGCAGCTCGGCGCACAGCGAAGGTGTCAGGTAAATCGAACGGTAGTCGACGCTCTGTTGCATCACCGCGCGATGCGCCACCCCGCAGGGAATCCACGCTGCGCGGGAGGGCGGCAGCAGGCACAGCTGCTGCGCGAGGGTAATGTGTGTGCAGCCCTGGCGGGTGAACAGCAACTGCCCCCGTTGATGTTGATGTAAACCGGAGTCGTGATCGCCAAGGGTGGCGGCGATACCGATCACGGCGGCGGGATAGCTGTCGGGGTCGAATTGCGCGTGTGCATCGAGCCAGGCCATGGTTTGTCCGATTTCATCGATTAGTTGTCCGGGTTTTGATAATACGTCAGTCACGGTTTCATAAGCTGCTCGCCAGTTTTCCTGGGGAGTGAAGTCGTGATGAGTTACAAAAAATTGTTGGTGTTGACCATCGCTTTGCTGATGTTCCCGCAGATCGCCCAAACCCTTTACAGCCCGGCATTGGCGGACATCGGCCAGGCCTTCGCGGTCGGGCCGCAGGCGGCGGCGCACATGCTTTCCGTGTATTTCCTGGCCTTTGCGTTTGGTGTGGTGGCGTGGGGCCGGATGTGCGACCGCATCGGGCGTCGACCGTCGATGCTCGCCGGCCTGGGGTTGTACGCCGGCGCATCGTTGCTGGCGCTGAACGTTCGCACGTTCGATGCGTTGTTGATGGCGCAGGCGCTGGCGGCGTTCGGTGCGGCGGTGGGTTCGGTGGTGACGCAAACCGTGCTGCGCGACCGCTTCAAGGGCGCGGAACTGGCGCACGTGTTTTCGCTGATGGGCATCGCGCTGGCGGCCAGTCCGGCGATTGGCCTGTTCACCGGGGCGAGCCTGGTGGAAGGTTTCGGGTATCGAGGTGTCGTGGCGTGTCTGTTGTTTTTGTCCACGGCGCTCTGGCTGTGGTGCCTGCGCGTCTTGCCCGAAACACGGCCGCAGCAAGTGACGACACCGGCCTTGTTCGAGACGCTGTGGCGAATGCTGGGCGACCGCGATATCTGGCGTTCGACGTTGCTGGTCGCGCTGTTCAACATTGCCTTGTTCAGCTACTACAGCCTCGGTCCTTTCGTGTTCCAGCGATTGGGCTTGAGCGCGCAGTGGTTCGGTTACAGCGGGGTGATCCTCGCACTGGGTTCAGGTCTCGGTGCCTGGCTCAACCAGCGGTTGTTGCGTCGAGGCGTGAGTGGCCCGCAGCTGATTCAACTGGCGGCGGCGCTGGTGTGGGTGGGGGGCAGTGGCGTATGGCTGTTGGAAGAAAGTCCCGGGTTTGTATTGCCGATGCTGCTGGTGGTGCTGGGGTTCGGGATGGCCATCCCGAACATTCTAGGCTCGGCACTCGCCAGTTATGGGGACCGGCTGGGCACGGCCGGCGCGCTGTTCGGATTGTTGTATTACCTGTTGATCGGCGGCGGGCTGATGCTGGTGGCCTGGGCACAAGCGTTGGGCGAAACCCTGATGGTGTGTGGTGGGTTGGCGATGTTGCTGGCACACACGAGAAGCCGTTTGGTTATTGACCGGTGTGCAAACTGACAGGAACTCACTCAAACGCCTTGCTGGCGATGGGGCCTTGGGATGTGCATCGATCATGCGGACGCCATCGCCAGCAAGCCGGCTCCTACAGTGGGTCGGTGTGAACGTTGAAATTGAAGTTCACACAAAACCCTTGTAGGAGCCGGCTTGCCGGCGATGAGGCCCTTGGATTTGCATCGATCATGCGGCCGCCATCGCCGGCAAGCCAGCTCCTACAGTGGATCGGTGTAAACGTTGAAACTGGCGTTCACGCAAAACCCTTGTAGGAGCCGGCTTGCTGGCGATGAGGCCCTTGGATTTGCATCGATCATGCGGCCGCCATCGCCGGCAAGCCAGCTCCTACAGTGGATCGGTGTGAACGTTGAAACTGGCGTTCACGCAAAACCCTTGTAGGAGCCGGCTTGCTGGCGATGAGGCCCTTGGATTTGCATCGATCTTGAGGCCGTCATCGCCGGCAAGCCAGCGCCTACAGGACTGCGTTAATCCTCGCGTTTGACGACCAGCGTGAGGATGTCGTAACTGGCGACCAGTTCACCCAGCTGGTTGGTGACTTCCACGTCCCATGCCACCACGCCCTGCGGAATGCCCTGCGGGCTCTTTTTGCCCTGATCGATTTTACGTTTGCAGGTCAGGCGCGCCTGGATGGTGTCGCCGATGCCTACCGGGTTAATGAAGCGCAACGTATCCAGGCCGTAGTTGGCCAGCACCGGGCCTGGCGCCGGGGAGACGAACAGACCGGCCGCTGCCGACAGCACGAAGTAACCGTGGGCGATGCGTTTGCCGAATTGCGATTCCTTGGCGGCGATCTCGTCGAAGTGCATGTAGAAGTGATCGCCGGACAGGCAACCGAAGTTCACCAGATCGGCCTCGGTCACGGTGCGACGGTGGGTCAGCAGCGACTCGCCGATCTGCAGGTCCTGGAAGAACCGGCGGAACGGATGTACTTCAGTCTCGATGACCTTGGCGCCGCGCACGTATTCACCGGTGACGGCGGCGAGCATGGTCGGCGAGCCTTGCACGGCGGCGCGTTGCAGGTAGTGTTTCACTGCGCGCAGACCACCGAGCTCTTCACCGCCACCGGCACGACCCGGCCCGCCATGTTTGAGTTGTGGCAGGGGCGAACCGTGGCCGGTGGATTCGGCGGCGGATTCGCGGTCCAGCACCAGCAAGCGACCGTGCCAGGCTGCCGCGACAGGAATGGCTTTGGCCGCGATCTGCGGATCCTTGGTGATCAGACTCGCCACCAGGCTGCCTTTGCCGCGTGCGGCCAGGGCCAGTGCTTCGTCGAGGTCGTCGTAGGCCATCAGCGTGCTGACCGGGCCGAACGCTTCGATGTCGTGCGCGCCGCCTTCAGCGTGCGGGTCGCGGGCCTGCAACAGGGTTGGCGCGAAGAACGCACCCTGGCTGACGTTTTCGCCACGCGGTTCAAAACCGTCGCGAGCGCCAAACAGCAGGTCGCTGCTTTGCAGCAGGCTTTCCAGGCGCTCGGCTACGTCTTTTTGCTGATCGTGAGAGGCCAGTGCACCCATGCGCACGCCTTCCACCGACGGGTCGCCGACCACGACTTTCTTCAGACGGTCGCGCAAACGGGTCGCAACGGCATCGATGTGTTTGGCCGGCACGATGGCGCGGCGGATGGCGGTGCATTTCTGCCCGGCCTTGGTGGTCATTTCCCGTGCGACTTCCTTGATGAACAGCTCGAACTCCTCGTCGTCCGGGGTCACGTCCGGGGCGAGGATCGCGCAGTTCAGCGAGTCGGCTTCGGCGTTGAACGGCACCGAGTTGCGGATCAGGTTCGGATTGACCCGCAACTTCGCGGCAGTGTCGGCCGAACCGGTGAACGTCACCACGTCCTGGCCTTGCAGGCGGTCGAGCAAGTCACCGGTGCTGCCGATGATCAGTTGCAGGCTGCCCGCCGGCAGCAAGCCGGATTCGTCTATCAGCCGCACCACGGCTTCGGTCAGGTAGCTGGTGGCGCTGGCCGGTTTGACGATGCACGGCATGCCGGCGAGAAAGCTCGGCGCGAATTTTTCCAGCATGCCCCAGATCGGGAAGTTGAACGCATTGATGTGCACCGCCAGACCACCGCGCGGCACCAGAATGTGCGTGCCGGCGAAGGTGCCGAGCTTGCTCAGCTGCATCGCCGGGCCTTCGTGGACGATGTTGCCCGACGGCAGTTCCCGCGAGCCGAGGCTGGCGTAGGTGAACAGCGTGCTGTTGCCGCCCTCGATATCGATCCAGCTGTCGGCGCGGGTGGCGCCGCTGTGGTGGGAGATCGCGTAAAGCTGTTCCTTGCGCTCGCTCAGGTACAAGGCCAGTGCCTTGAGGCGTTGCGCCCGTTGCTGGAAGTCCAGCGCCATCAAGCCGCTGATGCCTTGGCGACGACCGTGCTCGACGGCTTCGGCGAAGTCCGGGCGTTCCTCGTGGGTGCGTGCAATCTCGTGGCCGTCGATGGCGCTGCGCAGCACCTGGGCACCGTGTTGGCCGATCCAGCGACCGGCGATGAAACTTTGCAGGGTAGGGGCGTGAGACATCACGATTCCTCCAGGTTGTGAATGGTGTTGGCGCGGCGGTAACCGCGCCCTTCAGGGATTACCAAAGCGCCACGGTGTAACCGACGATCAGCCGGTTTTCATCGAGGGCGGTGTTCAGGCCATTGCCGGAGCGGAAGGTCACGTTGCGCCAGCGCAGGCTGACGTCCTTGAACACGCCGCTCTGGATGACGTAACTGATGTCGGTGTCGCGCTCGCGCTCACGGCCGTTGTCGACGCTGCCGGCCTTGACGTGGCGACCGTCGGTGTAGCGGGTCATGAAGGTCAGGCCGGGAATGCCTTGCGCCGCGAAGTCGTAGTCGTAACGCAACTGCCAGGAGTCCTCGTCGGCGCGGGTGTAGGTGTTGAAGGTCACCAGGTTGACCACGTACGGATCGCCGCCGTTGAGGAACGGAAAGGCACTGTCGCCGGACAATTGCTGGTACGTGGCGCTGACCTTGTGGGCACCGTGGGACACGGTGAACATGCTGTTGAAGTTGCGGTTGTCGATCCGTCCGGCGCGCTCGGCGCCGTCGCCCCGGCTGTCGAAATAGCGCAAGTCGCTGCGCAAATTGAAACCGTTGCCCAGCGGCTGGGTATGCACCAACCCGACAAATTGCTGGCGATAAATCTGATCGAGCTTGCCGTAGTAGTAGCTCAGGTTCAGTTGCGGACTGAACGCGTAGCTGCCGCCGGCAAAGTCGAAGTGATCACTGCTGGCGGCGGCGTAACCGATGTCATCGTTGCTGGAGGAATCCCGCAGGTTGGCCTTGGTCAGGCGCCCGGTATTCAGCGTCAGGCCACTGATTTCCTGGCTGGTCAGCAAGCCGCCTTCGAAGGTCGAACCGAGCAGGCGGGTGTCGTTGTAGGTCGCCACCGGCAGCAGGGGTTGCAGGGTGCCGAGCTTCAACACGCTTTTCGATACCCGCAGCTTGCCGGTCAGCCCCAGCTCGCTGAACTCGTCCGCCGGCTCATGGCTTTTCGGACCGAAGGGCAGCAGCCCGGTGCCACGGCGATCCGGGCTGGAGTCGAGTTTCAATCCCAGCTCCCCCAACGCATCGAGACCGAAGCCTAAAGTGCCGTCGGTGAACCCGGACTCGATGCGCGCGGTGAAACCCTGCGCCCATTCTTCAGCTTTGGATTGCGCTGCGTTGTCCTGGCGGAAATCGCGATTGATGTAGTGGTTGCGCATTTCAATGCGGGCCTTGCTGTCATCGATAAAGTCGGCCATGGCGCTGGGGGCGACCATGGGCAGGCTCAATGCGGCGGCCAGCGAAAACAGTGATTCGTAGGGTGCAGAACGTGCGGGCTTCATTGTTTTTATTCCCTGCCATCAGTCGGTCGTGATTAGTGCTTGCTGGCGCCGGAGGCACCGATACCGGTCATCGAACGGATGAACTGCGCCAGGTAGCGGCCGCGCTCAAGGGCCGCTCGCGGCGAGGTGTCGGTGACCGAAAACAGCCAGGCACTGAAAAACGCGAGGCTCATGGAAAACAGCGCCGGGTTGGAGTACGGGAACAGCGCCTTGTCGTGATGCAACACGTTGACCCACACCGCCGGGCTCAGCACCAGCAGGACAATCGCCGAGACCAGCCCCGTCAGGCTGCCGGTGACCGCGCCGCGAGTGGTCAGGCCTTTCCAGTACATCGAAAGGAACAGCACCGGGAAATTCACCGACGCGGCGATGGCCAGCACCAGGCCGGAAAGGAACGCGATGTTCTGCGATTCGAACAGCAGGCCGAGGATGATCGCCAGCACGCCGATGCACAGCGTGGCAATGCGCGACACGCGGATTTCCTGCTGCTCGGTGGCCTGTCCCTTGCGCATCACGCAGGCATACAAGTCGTGGGACACCGCCGAGGCGCCGGACAACGCCAGGCCTGCGACCACCGCCAGAATGGTGGCGAACGCGACTGCCGAGATGAAGCCGAGGAACAGGTTGCCGCCCACGGCTTGTGCCAGGTGCACGGCGATCATGTTGCCGCCGCCGATGATCGCGCCGCTGGCATCGCGGAACGCAGGATCGGTGCCGACCATGACGATGGCGCCGAAGCCGACGATGATCAGCAGCAAGTAGAAGTAACCGATGAAACCGGTGGCGTAGAACACGCTTTTACGCGCTTCCTTGGCATCGCTGACGGTGAAGAAACGCATCAGGATATGCGGCAGGCCGGCGGTGCCGAACATCATGCCCAAGCCCAGCGAGATCGCATCGATCGGGTTCGACAGCAAACCACCGGGCGCCATGATCGCGCTGCCCTTGGCGTGCACGGCAGTGGCGCCGGCGAACATCGCTTCGGTGCTGAAACCGAAATGCTTGAGCACCATGAACGCCATGAACGTGGTGCCGAACAGCAGCATCACCGCTTTGATGATCTGCACCCACGTGGTGGCGAGCATGCCGCCGAAGGTCACGTAGAACACCATCAACACACCGACCAGCATCACCGCGTAGAGGTAGTCGATGCCGAACAGCAACTCGATCAACTTGCCGGCACCGACCATCTGCGCCACCAGGTACATCAACGCGACAGTCAGGGTGCCGAACGCCGAGGTCAGGCGCACCGGGGTTTGTTCCAGGCGATAAGAGACCACGTCGGCGAACGTATATTTGCCGAGGTTGCGCAGGCGCTCAGCGATCAGGAACAGGATGATCGGCCAGCCCGCCAACACGCCCAGGGCGTAGAGCAAGCCGTCGTAGCCATTGAGAAACATCATCGCCGAGATGCCGAGGAAAGACGCCGCCGAGATCATGTCGCCGGCAATCGCCAGGCCGTTCTGGAAGCCAGTCATGCCACCGCCTGCGGTGTAGAAGTCGCTGGCGGAGCGGGTACGCAATGCGGCCCAACGCGTGACGCCGAGGGTGAACAGCACGAACACCAGGAACATGCCGATGGCGTTCCAGTTCAGTGGGCGGGAGGCGCCGTCGGCGGCGACCGCGAAGTCGGTGACCGCTGCCAGCGGCAACAGGAACAACGCCAGGAGACGGCTCATCGGGCACACTCCTGTTTCAGCTTTTCGTTGAGCGGATCAATCACGTTGTTGGCGCGATAGACGTAGAAACCGGTCAGCGCGAAGGCCAATACCACAATCACCACACCGACCAGCATGCCCACCGAGGTCACGCCGCCGCTCAAGGACTGACCGAGGGTGGCGGGGGAGAACGCCACCAGCAACACGAAGCCGAAATAGATCACCAGCATGATCAGCGACAGCGACCAGTACAGGTTTTGTTTGCGACGAACCAGCTGGATGAAATCGGGGTGCTGGCGGATGAGTTCTACGTCAGTGGGTGTCATGGCACGCTCTCTGTTGTTGTTTTTGTTGTGGGGTGAAGCAGGTTCTCGGGGGCGCCCCGGTCCCTGTAGGAGCGAGGCTTGCCCGCGAAGAGGCCGGCAGATTCAACATTGATGTCGTCTGATGGTCAGTCTTCGCGGGCAAGCCTCGCTCCTACAGGTTCCGTGTTTGCCGGATAATCAGAGTTGGTCGAAATCCAGGATGACTTTGTCGCTGACCGGATACGCCTGGCACGACAGCACGTAACCGGCAGCCACTTCGTAGTCTTCCAGGGCGTGGTTGCTGTCCATTTCCACTTCGCCTTCGATGACCTTGCATTTGCACGTCGAGCACACGCCGGCCTTGCACGAGTAAGGCAGTTCGGCGCCCTGGGCGTTGCCGGCATCGAGGATGCTCTGGCTGTTGCGCGGCAGGTCGAAGGCCAGCGCGCGGCCGTCGCTGATAACGGTGATCTGGCTGACCGCCGCATCAACTTGCCGTGCAGCCTCGCGAGCCTCGCGTTTTTGCTGGCTGCCAGCGGCGGCGAACAGTTCAAAATGGATGCGTTCGGGCGCCATGCCCTTGGCCTTGAGGCTGTCGCGCACGGTTTCGGTCATCTCCTGTGGGCCACAGATGAATGCGGCGTCGAGGGCTTTGACATCGAGCCAGCGGGAGAACAGTTGCTCGCATTTCTCAGCGTTGATCCGGCCGTTGTACAGGTCGACATCCTGCTGCTCGCGGCTGAACACGAAGATCAGGTTCAGACGCTGCAAGTAGCGGTTTTTCAAATCTTCGAGCTGTTCACGGAACAGCGCGCCGGAACTTGAACGGTTGCCGTACAGCAGCGTGACGCGGCTGTGCGGTTCGGTTTGCAGGGTGGTCTTGATGATCGACAGGATCGGCGTGATGCCGCTGCCCGCCGCCACGGCCAGGTAATGACCGTGGCGTTGTGGGTCGAGCTCGACGCAGAAGTGCCCGGCCGGCGGCATCACTTCCAGGCTATGCCCGGCCTTGAGCTGCTCATTGGCGAATGCGGAGAAACGCCCGCCGGCCACACGCTTGATCGCGACGCGCAGTTCGCCGTCATTGACGCCGGTGCAGATCGAATACGAACGACGCACTTCTTCGCCATCCATTTGCGTGCGCATCACCAGGTGCTGGCCCTGGGTGAAGTGAAAACTGTCTTGCAGGTGCTGCGGAATATCGAAGGCGATGGACACCGCGTCACGGGTTTCGGCGCGCACGTCCTTGATGGTCAGGCTGTGAAATTTGCTCATTATTGTTCTCCAGCTGGGACGGCCGATCGCCGCTCAGATGCACTTGAAATAGTCGAACGGCTCGCGGCAATCGACGCAGCGGTACAACGCCTTGCACGCGGTGGAACCGAACTCGCTGAGCACTTCGGTGTGCGCGCTGCCGCATTGCGGGCAGACGATCACCGGGCTTTCGCCGAGCAGGCTGCGTTTGCTGGTGCTGCCGTCCGGCGGTGCGATGCCATAAGCGCGCAGGCGTTCGCGGCCGATGTCGGTGATCCAGTCGGTGGTCCACGCCGGGGTCAATTTGCGTTCCAGTTGCGGTGCCCTGAAGCCGGCAAGTTCCAGCGCATCGCGGATGTCGCTTTCAATCACCTCGGTGGCGGGGCAGCCGGAGTAGGTCGGCGTGACCACCACGTGCAAGTGGCCGGCTTGCCAGTCGAGATCGCGCACGATGCCGAGGTCGACCACGCTGACCACCGGCACTTCCGGGTCCATGACCTGCGCCAGGGTCGCCCACGCGACGGCCAGGTCGGTCGGTTGGGCCGGCCGGGCGCCGAGGTCGCTGGCGATCAGCTCACCAGGTTGCATCGGGGTACGCTCGTGGCAGGAATTGCATCTCCGCCAACAGGATGCCGAGGTGTTCGGTGTGCAGGCCCTTGCGCGCATTCAGGTAGAAATAGCTCGGCGCGGCAGGCACCGGCAGGGTGGCGCTGGCGAAAATCTCGTTGACTGTGGCTTGCCACGCGGCGGCGACGGTGGCGATGTCCGGGGTGATGCCGGCTTCGCACAGGCGCTGTTCGCTGTCATCGGCGGCGATCAGTTCCACGGTAAAGCGCCAGACCTCAGGGATCGCTGCGAGCATGCGCTTGTGGCTTTCCTCGGTGCCGTCGCCCAGACGCTCGACCCACTCGCCGGAGCGGCGCAGGTGATAGGTGACTTCCTTTACAGCTTTGGCAGCGATCCCGGCGATGCGCTCATCGCTGGACTGGCTCAAACCTTTAAGCACTTCCAGGTGCCAGGCGTCATACAGGAACTGCTTGAGGATGGTCACCGCGTAATCGCCGTTGGGTTGTTCCACCAGCAGCAGGTTGCGATAGGCGCGCTCATCGCGACGGAACGCCAGGTGATCGGCATCGCGATCGTCGCCCAGCAGTTCAGCGGCGTACTCCAGCCAGTTGCGCGCCTGGCCGACGAGGTCGAGGCCGACGTTCATCAGCGCCAGTTCTTCTTCCAGCGCCGGCGCTTTGCCGCACCATTGGCATAGGCGCTGGCCCTGGATCAGGGCGCTGTCGCCGAGGCGCAGCAGGTATTCGATCAGATCGGTGTTGTTATTCATGGTCGACCTCACATGTGCCCGACTTCGGCCGGCAGCTCGTAGAAGCTGGCATGGCGATAAACCTTGTCGTCCGACGGGTCGAACAGCGGGTCTTTTTCATCCGGCGACGAGGCGGTGATCAGTGCCGACGGCACGACCCACAAGCTCACGCCTTCGCTGCGACGGGTGTACAACTCACGCGCGTTCTCGATGGCCATGGTGGTGTCGGCGGCATGCACGCTGCCGACGTGCTTGTGGTTGAGGCCGTGCTTGCTGCGCACGAAGACTTCGAAAAGGGTCCATTCGGACATGGCGGTGTCTCCAGATCAGGTGGCCGAATCAGGCGGCGTTCTTGTTTTGTTTTTTGCGGGCGTGGGCAACTGCGGCTTCGCGGACCCAGGCGCCGTCTTCAATGGCTTTGCGGCGGGTGGCGACGCGTTCCTGGTTGCACGGGCCATTGCCCTTGAGCACTTCGTAGAACTCGCTCCACTGGATTTCACCGAAGTCGTAATGACCGCGTTCGGCGTTCCACTTCAGGTCCGGATCGGGGCAGGTGCAACCGAGCAATTCGAGTTGCGGGATGGTCTGGTCGATGAAGCGCTGGCGCAGTTCGTCGTTGCTCTGGCGCTTGATTTTCCAGGCCATGGACTGGGCGCTGTTCGGCGAGTGTTCGTCGCTCGGGCCGAACATCATCAGCGACGGCCACCACAGGCGGTTGATCGCGTCCTGGACCATGTCTTTTTGCGCCTGATTGCCGTGGCGCATCATGGTCAAAAGGATTTCGTAGCCTTGGCGCTGGTGGAAACTTTCTTCTTTGCAGATGCGCACCATGGCCCGGGAGTAGGGGCCGTATGAGGTGCGTTGCAACACCACCTGATTGACGATCGCGGCGCCGTCAACCAGCCAGCCCACTGCGCCCATGTCGGCCCAGTTCAGGGTTGGGTAGTTGAAGATGCTCGAGTACTTGGCTTTGCCGCTGTGCAGCTTGGCGATTTCTTCGTCGCGGTCGGCGCCGAGGGTTTCCATGGCGCTGTACAGGTACAGGCCGTGGCCGGCTTCGTCCTGAATCTTGGCCATCAATTGCAGTTTGCGTTTGAGCGATGGCGCGCGGGTGACCCAGTTGCCTTCGGGCAGCATGCCGACGATTTCCGAGTGGGCGTGCTGCGAGATCTGCCGGATCAGGGTCTGGCGATAGGCATCAGGCATCCAGTTTTTCGCTTCGATCTTGATTTCTGAATCGATTTTTTCCTGGAAGGCGCGTTCCTGTTCGGACATTTCCGACAGGTCCTTGATGCGCTTAACGCCGGTTTCTACGAGCTGTGCGTACATTGGGGGTCTCCCGCCTTGAATCTGATCGAGGGCATGGAGAACTTTATAAGCGATACAGAATTTAATATCAAACACAAAATATCGTGTCGTATGTTTTTTTGTATCGCTTTCGACGTACGGAGCAAGTCCGGTTTCTGGACAGCCTGATGGCGCCTTAGTAGCATCCGCTGCTTACCGACTGGGCGACTCGTCGTCGGTGACGGAATTTCAAGGAGTGGGCATGCAGGATTTCACCTTCGGTAAGGTCAGGATTCATTTTCACATCGAGCATGGGGTGGTGATCAGCAATACGCCGAGCCGTCGTGTGGTATGGATCAGAACGAAGGGAGGCGATGAGCTCCGTCTGGAATATGCTTTTGAAGATTTCCATTTACGCAAAGGTCATGAGGTTTACGTGATCTACGCCGGAAGTTCACACAAGGAAGACATGTACCCCGTGCTTCTGCGCAATCACAATCTTTCCCTCAGTTTCGACTTGGAATCGAGTGATTTTCTCTACCAGGAATTGATCCCGACTATGCGCGCCAACGGGTGGATTTTGGCGGTTCTGTTGATCCCGTGGCCTTTCATCTTTTTTCTGTCCGGCCAGTGGTGGGGAGGGATCGTGCTGCCGATGATCTATTTAATGACAGTGGGAAAGTTCGACGACAAGCGCAAAGCACGACTGGTGCCTGAGCTGGATAACCACATCTACATGCTGGACAGGCGCGCCACTGCCAGACGCGTCGTCACAAGAGCGCTCTCGCGTAATCTCTGACTCGTTCGTTATGGTTCACATGACCCTGTAGGAGCTGGCTTGCCAGCGATGGGCGTCAACGATGACGCGGGTTGTCTGAATGAACGCGTCGTCCGGACGCTTTTCGCCGGCAAGCCGGCTCCTACAGGGAATCCCATACGCTTTTGATTTCCACCACTCATCAGGCCGAGCGCTAGCTCGCCTTCAGCTCTTGATCTGAGCGCCCCCTCGAGAGGCCGAGCGCAGGTTCTGCGCAGTGGGCAACCCGGCATGGATGCCGGGTTAGCCGCCCCCGGCCATGGATGGCCGATGGCGGCGGGCCCACGGAGCAGGACCGGAGCGAGGGAATGCCGAGCCTAGGCGAGGCACCGAACGAAAGGGGCAAGAGCCCTTGGTTACTTGGGGCTCTTCCAAGTGACTCGCCGTAAGGGCGAAACCATTAGCGGCCGTTACCGCAGGAATGGATATGTACACCCGAAAGAAAATGGTCGGCTGTCAGGCCGTCATCGTCGGAACGCCGCCCGCAGCAAGCCGGCTCCTACAATAGATCGCGGGACATCCACGAAAATCGGGTTGCCTATAAAGCCTTCGCGAGCAGGCTCGCTCCCACAGGATTCTCGCGCGTACACCCAAAAAAAAGCCCCGCAAAAGCGGGGCTTAAAGGGTGCAGCAGTCATGCTTTCGGGCGTTTGTCCATTACGTGACAAGCCTTGCCCTCAGAGCGCTTGATCGAATGCAGAGGCTGCAAAACAATCCGCGAACTGATCCCGATATACGTCTTGATGTGCTTGCTCAACTCGCCACAAACAGCCCTCTGCTGCTCATCGCTCAAGTGCTGGTGCTCAGCCTTCAACTCGACATGCACATCCACGCTGTCCAGGTTCCCGTTGCGATACAGATGAATCTCATAACACTCTGAAAGCTGTTTGATTTTCAGCACCTGCTCCTCGATCTGCGTCGGAAACACGTTAACCCCGCGAATAATCAACATGTCATCGCTACGCCCGGTGATCTTGTCGATCCGCCGCATCGGCCGCGCAGTGCCCGGCAGCAGACGCGTCAGGTCGCGGGTGCGGTAGCGGATCATCGGCAAGGCTTCCTTGCTCAGGGACGTGAACACCAGTTCGCCCATCTGCCCGTCCGGCAGCACTTCACCGGTGACCGGGTCGATGATTTCCGGGTAGAAATGGTCTTCCCAGATCGTCGGCCCGTCCTTGGTTTCGGCGCATTCCATGGCGACGCCTGGCCCCATGATTTCCGAGAGGCCGTAGATATCCAGTGCGGTGATGCCCAAACGGTTCTCGATGGCGCTGCGCAGTTCGCCGGTCCACGGCTCGGCACCGAAGATGCCCAGGCGCAGGGCCAGTTTGTGCGGGTCGATGCCCTGGCGCTCGATTTCATCGGCGATGTTGAGCATGTACGACGGCGTGACCATGATGATGTCCGGCTGGAAATCCTTGATCAGTTGCACTTGCTTTTCAGTCTGGCCGCCGGACATCGGAATCACCGTGCAACCCAGGCGTTCGGCGCCGTAGTGCGCGCCGAGACCGCCGGTGAACAGGCCGTAGCCATAGGAAATGTGCACTTTGTCGCCACGTCGGCCACCGGCTGCGCGGATCGAGCGCGCGACCACGTTGGCCCAGGTGTCGATGTCGTTCTGTGTGTAACCGACGACGGTCGGTTTGCCGGTGGTGCCGCTGGACGCGTGCAGGCGCACCACGTCCTGCATCGGCACGGCAAACATGCCATAGGGGTAGTTGTCGCGCAGGTCGGATTTGGTGGTGAACGGAAACTTCGCCAGGTCTTCCAGGGACTTGATGTCATCCGGGTGTACGCCCAGTGCATCGAAGCGCTGACGGTACAGCGGCACGTTTTTGTAGGCGTGGTTGAGGCTCCAGCGCAGGCGTTCCAGCTGGTGCTGACGGAGTTCGTCAATGCTGGCGGTTTCCAGCGGGTCCAGCACGGGATCAAGCACGGCTTTGGCAATTGGCATGTTCATAACTTCACTCGAATTATTTTTGTGTTTCAGCCCGGCCGCAGCCGGGCTTTGAGTGCATGCCCCAAGGATACCTCTAGGCTCCCCGGGAATCGCGATTCTTTAGTCGGACAAGCGCTCGATGATCAGCGCAATGCCCTGGCCGACGCCGATGCACATGGTGCACAAGGCGTAGCGGCCCTGACGTTCTTCCAGTTCGTGCAGGGCGGTGGTCACCAGCCGCGCACCGCTCATGCCCAATGGGTGGCCGAGGGCGATGGCGCCGCCATTCGGGTTGACCCGCGGGTCGGTGTCGCTCAAACCCAGTTCTCGCAACACCGCCAGGCCTTGCGCGGCGAAGGCTTCATTGAGTTCGATCACGTCCATGTCGGCGAGGCTCAGGTTGGCCAGTTCCAGCACTTTGCGCGTCGCTGGCACCGGGCCGATGCCCATGATGCGCGGCTCGACGCCGGCAGTGGCCATGGCCACAACCCGGCCGCGAGCCTTCAGGCCGTGGCGTTTGGCGACCGCCGGGCTGGCCAGCAACAGCGCGCAAGCGCCGTCATTGACCCCGGAGGCATTGCCGGCGGTGACGCTGCCACCTTCGCGAAACGGCGTGCCGAGTTTCTGCAACTGCTCAAGCGTGGTGTCGCCGCGTGGGTGTTCGTCATGCTCGACGACTTTGGCCGGGCCTTTGCGCTGCGGGATTTCGACCGCGACGATTTCCTTGGCCAGACGCCCACTGGCCTGGGCCGCGCCGGCACGTTGCTGGCTGCGCAGGGCGAAAGCGTCCTGGTCGGCGCGGGAGATGTTGAACTGCTCGGCGACGTTCTCGGCGGTTTCCGGCATCGAGTCGATGCCGTAGGTTTTTTTCATCAGCGGATTGACGAAGCGCCAGCCGATGGTGGTGTCGTAGACCTGCGCATCCCGGGAGAAGGCCTGTTCAGCCTTGCCCATGACCAACGGCGCGCGGGACATCGATTCGACGCCGCCGACCAGCATCAGCCCGGCTTCGCCGCAACGAATCGCCCGCGCTGCGGTGCCGATGGCATCCAGCCCGGAACCGCACAAACGGTTGAGCGTGGTGCCCGGCACGCTGACCGGCAACCCGGCCAACAGCGCCGACATGCGCGCGACGTTGCGGTTGTCTTCGCCGGCCTGGTTGGCGCAACCATAGATCACATCATCCACGGCATTCCAGTTGACCTGCGGGTGGCGGCGCAGCAGTTCGCGCAACGGCACTGCACCGAGGTCGTCGGCGCGTACGCTGCTCAAGGCACCAGCGTAGCGGCCGATCGGGGTCCGCACGGCGTCGATGATCAAGGCGTCATTCATTCGGGGTCTCCTGCGCGAGCACAGCGCCGCGCACTTTGTAGGATTTGCCATGGAACAGCGCGATCAGCTGGCCCAGTTGGTTTTCAATCCGCACGTCGTAGTTGCCGGTGCGACCGGAGCGGCTCTGCTCGGTGCAATCGGCGGTCAAGGTGTCGCCCAGGCGTGCCGGGGCGATGTAGTCGATGCTGCAACCGATGGCCACGGTGGCTTCGTTGTAGCTGTTGCAGGCAAAGGCAAACGCCGAGTCGGCGAGGGCGAACAGGTAACCGCCGTGGCAAGTGCCGTGGCCCTGAATCATGTCGGCGCGCACGCTCATGCCGACGCGGGCGCAGCCCGGTGCCGCCGAGAGCAGACGCATGCCCATGGCCTGGCTCGCGGCGTCGCGCTTGAACATCGTTTGCGCGCAGTTGCTGGCCAGGTTCATTGCTTCGTGATTAGTCATGGAACGTCCTCCCTTCAGCGACGCGGCGGCGCAACAGCAGCGACGGTCGATAGCGTTGTTCGCCGTAGCTCGTTTGCAGGTTTTCCAGCACGTTGAGGATGTGCGCGAGGCCAATGGCATCGGCCCAGGCCAACGGGCCTTGCGGGTAATTGACCCCGGCGCGCATCGCCAGATCGATGTCGGCGGCCGAGGCCACGCCTTGCAGCACGGCATCGGCGGCTTCGTTGGCGAGCATCGCCACCGTGCGCAACACCGCGAGCGCCGGGCTGTCGCTGAGTTGGCTGACGGTGAATCCAGCGCGTTGCAGCAGTGCGACGCCGTGTTCGAATGCCGAAGGGGTGATGTCTGCCGAGCAACTGATGGCGATGCGGCTGGCTTTGCCGTAGTCGAAGGCCAGGTCCAGCAGGATCAGATTGCGCAGCCCGTCTTCTTTCGCCCGCTGACAGGCCATGCGCCCGTCGCTAAGCGCCAGCACGGCATCGCCGACTTTCAACAGGCCTTGGCCATCGCGCTGAATGACGTTGATCTGATGTTCGCGCAGACGCGCAATCAGCGCGTTGGCGATGCCGAGATCACCTTCCACGACGCAGGTTTCAACTGGTTGATCGCTGCTGATAGAGGTCGGCTGCGGCCGCTCGGAGCCTTCGGCATAACGGTAGAAGCCATGGCCGCTTTTGCGACCCAGGCGCCCGGCGTCGACCAATTCCTTCTGAATCAGCGAAGGCAGAAAACGTGTGTCACCGTAATAGGCGTCAAACACCGAACAGGTCACGGCATAGTTGACGTCATGGCCGATCAGGTCGGTCAGCTCGAAGGCGCCCATCGCAAAACCACCGGCCTCGCGCATCAGCGCATCCAGCGTCGGGCAATCCGCTGCGCCTTCCTGCAGCAGGCGCAGGCTTTCGGCGTAGAACGGGCGGGCGACGCGGTTGACGATAAAGCCTGGCGTAGAGCGGGTGTGTACGGGTTTTTTGCCCCAGGCTTTGGCGGTGTCGTACAGGCACTCGGCCAACGCCGGATCGCTGGCCAGCCCGGAAACGATTTCCACCAGCGCCATGACCGGCGCCGGGTTGAAGAAGTGCAAGCCGAGCAAGCGTTGCGGGTGGTTCAACTGTGCGGCGATGCTGGTGATCGACAGCGACGAGGTGTTGCTCGCCAGAATGCAGTGCTCACCGCAGATGCCTTCCAGTTGGCGAAAGAGCGCGCGTTTGACCTCAAGGTTTTCGACGATGGCTTCGATGATCAGCTCGCACTCGGCCAGCGCTTCGATGGCTTCCACGGCGTGCAGGCGCGCAATCGTGGCGCTGCGCGACTCGGCGGACAGTTTGCCGTTCTCGACCCGTTTGCCCAGTTGTCGATCAATGCCTTCAATGGCCTGGGCCGCAGCGCCGGGGCGATTGTCCAGCAGCAACACCGGATGACCGGCCTGCGCCGCGACCTGGGCAATGCCAGCGCCCATGGCGCCGGCGCCGATCACCGCGATGCGCGCGTTAGTGTTCAGTGCGGTCATGACTCAGCGCCCCTTGAAGCTTGGGCTGCGTTTTTCCATGAACGCGCTGACGCCTTCACGGTAGTCCTCGCTGCGCCCGGCCAGGCGTTGCAGGTCTTTTTCCAGCTCCAGCTGTTCGTCGAAGGTGTTGCTCAGGCTGGCGTTGAGGCTGCGCTTGATCAGCGCCAGGCCGTACGTCGGTTGCGTGGCCAGATGGCGGGCGAGGGTCAGGGCTTCATTGCGCAATTCGCTATCGTCCACCACGCGGTAGATCAGCCCCCATTGCTCGGCTTGCTCGGCGCTCAGGCGATTGCCGAGCAAGGCCAGTGCCTTGGCGCGGGCCATGCCGGCCAGGCGCGGCAAGGTCCAGGTGCCGCCGGAATCCGGGATCAAACCGATCTTGCAGAAGGCCTGGATGAAGCTCGCCGAACGCGCTGCCAATACCAGGTCGCAAGCCAGTGGAATGTTGGCGCCGGCGCCGGCCGCCACGCCGTTGACCGCGCAGATCACCGGCAGCGGCAGGTCGCGTAATTGGCGGATCAGCGGGTTGTAGAACTTCTCGATGGACTCGCCCAGATCCGGCACGGCGCTGCCCGGCGCGACATTGCGGTCGCTGAGGTCTTGCCCGGCGCAGAAACCGCGACCTTCACCGGTCAGCAGCAGTACGCGCACGTCCGGGTTCTGCCGAACCTGCTTGAGCGCTTCCTTCACTTCGCCGTGCATCTGCGTGTTGAAGCTGTTGAGTTGGTCCGGGCGATTGAGGCTCAGCAGGGCAACGCCGGCCTCGATGGAAAACAGGATGTGTTCGAAGTTCATGGTCTTGGCGTTCTCTGGGAGGTCGTTCGAATTCGTTATCGGTGGCCGGATTACTGGCCAGTGAAGTTCGGTGTGCGCTTTTGCTGAAAGGCCGCAATGCCTTCGTCGCGGTCGCGGGTGCCGGCCAGCACGGTGAAGGCGTGGCGCTCGAAACGCAGGCCGCTGGCGAGGTCGGTGTCCATCGCCTTGAGCAGCGCTTCCTTGGCCAGACGCACCGCCAGCGGTGCTTTCGTGGCAATGCTGCGGGCGATCTGCAGCGCACGCTCGACGGTGAATTCCGGTTGGGTGACTTCGCTGATCAGCCCGGCGCGCTGGGCCTGGCGGGCGTCGATCGGCTCGCCGGTCAGGACCATCTGCATGGCCATGGATTTGCCAACGGCGCGCAGCAAACGTTGGGTGCCGCCGGCGCCGGGCATGATCCCGAGGTTGATTTCCGGCTGGCCGAAACGTGCGTCCTCGCCGGCGATGATGATGTCGGCGTGCATCGCCAGTTCACAGCCACCGCCGAGGGCGAAGCCGTTGACGGCGGCGATCAGCGGTTTGTTGAAGCGGGTGATGGTTTGCCACGACGCCTGGCGCGGGTCGTCGAGGATGCCGACCAGATTGCGCTCGGCCATTTCCTTGATGTCAGCACCGGCCGCGAAGGCTTTGCGGCTGCCGGTCAGGACCACGACGCGGGTCTCGGCATCGGCTTGCGCGGCCGTCAGTTCGTCCGCCAGTTCACCCAGCAATTGGGTGGTCAGGGCATTCAACGCTTGCGGACGCTGCAAGGTAATCAGGCGGACGCCCGGTTCGAAGAGTTCGACAGCAAGGGTTAGAGGCATGGCGGATGCCCTCACGGTGCACGCTCGGCTGTAATGCCGGCTCATTATTGGATCGGCGCGTAGGCCGGTTTTGCCGGAGTATACCTATAACGTGATACGTAAATGCAATACAAAAATAGATTTAATGTGTCCTATCGTCGGGTTTGTGGTTTTATGGCTTTGGTTTGAATGGCTTTGATCAAGCGCTTGATGCGCCTGTTTTATTGGTTTTAGCCGGGGTTTTGTCCTCTAAATAGACGCGGCAAGCCAGTGGCTTGGTAAGTGATACGGTTTTTGTGCTTTGTTAATGTAAAAGTGATGTGATACAAAATGAGTCTGCATCGGCATCGCTTTGTGAATGCTCTATAAGGAAACGCCCCATGACCTGCTACAGCCTCGATGGCCTGACTCCGGTGGTTGACCCCAGCGCTTACGTTCACCCGTCCGCCGTGCTGATCGGCGACGTGATCATCGGTCCCCATTGCTACGTCGGTCCGCTGGCGAGTCTGCGCGGTGACTTCGGCCGGATCGTGCTGGAGGAGGGCGCCAATCTGCAGGACACCTGCGTGATGCACGGTTTCCCGGACAGCGACACCGTGGTCGAGCGCAACGGCCACATCGGCCATGGTGCGGTGTTGCACGGCTGCCGGATTGGTGCCGACGCGTTGGTGGGGATGAATGCGGTGGTGATGGATAATGCGCGCATCGGTGCTCGCTCATTCGTCTCGGCGGCGGCCTTCGTCAAGGCCGGTTTCGAAGGTCCCGAGCAGTCGCTGATCATGGGCGCGCCGGCCAGCGTCAAGCGCAGCCTCAGCGATGAAGAGGTGTCGTGGAAGCAGGCGGGCACTCGTGAATATCAACAACTGGCCAAGCGTTGCCTTGAGCAGATGCAAGTCTGCGAGCCGCTGACCGAACCGGAGCCCGACCGCCCGCGTATCAGCGACAGCGGCCTGCGGCCCAAGGGCAGTTCTCTATGAGAACGCAATCCCCTGTAGG